>JALTLP010000136.1 GCA_027001895.1 Chromatiales bacterium
AAGACAATTCAACATGAAGATCATAGGGAAGTGGTCATTGCGCCGTCCTCTACACAGACACCGAAACAACTTTCCTGTTATCTGTTACAACATTTTACACTGAATGTATTACATATTGTGTTGTGCCCTTACCATCTAATAAGACTGGAGTCATTTTATGAAACTGATTATCGCGGCTATATCCGACTTTTATCGACTCGGTGCCACCATCTGTGACTGGCGCACTCTCTACCGCAAACTAAGCCATCAGGCAGAATTTGATGTTGCCTGCATAACAAACTTTGAAACTGCCTACCAACGTGCCTTTATCGGTTTGTTAATGCGAAAAATTGCAAATGGTTTAAGGTATTCAATTAACGGTAAGCTGGGGCGATTTATTTTAATAAACAGCGATGCCGCCGGCGTAATGCGCCCACATAAACGTGGCATTGCAAAACGTCAACTACTTAAAGCCATAGATTATTCAGCATCGAAAGGTGTGCAGGTCATTTTGTTTGCCGCTTCGACCAAACGCTTGCTGGCAGAAAAAGAACTGTGTGAGGTACAGGCAAAATACCCGCATATTACATTTACAAACGGTGACAACGGCACGGCTCTGGCACTGTTAACCGATATCTATGATGCCATAGATAAATTCAGCCTGACGAAAAACGACAACATCCTGGTAATTGGTCCCAATGGTTTTCTCGGTTCCATCGTTCGTCAAAGTCTGGCAAGCAATGGTTACCAGAATATTCGTTGTGCAAGTTATAAAGACAAAAACCCGTTCAAATCTAAAACAAATATCAAAATGGTCATTGCCTGCAGCCACCATAAAAAACTGCGGTTAACTGCAAAAAATCTTGATGCTATCAGCTGCAAACAAGGTGTTGTTATCGTCGATGTCTGCAAACCCGGCAATCTTTCCGACAACGAATATAAGAGCGCTATCAGTCACGGTTTAAACATCGTAAAAATTCGTTCGGGCATGTACTTTAATAAAAATTTAAAATTTTGCTTCTCGTCACTGGCAAAACTTGTTTTAAAAAACCTGTCGCTCACCCGCCATGTGCTGTATGGCTGCTTTAGTGAAGCCACCGCGCTGGCACAATCCAATCACCGCAATAACGATAAACTTGGCTTTATGGAAATCAATGAAAATGCCATGAACTATGTGCGAGATTGCCTGCAACGCAGCCAGTACCAGGTGGTTAGTGATATGTTCAATAATAGTGATACCCTGCAAAAAAATATGCACGACATACAGGCGCTTTCCTTTTTAAAATAAGCAGCCGGGGGCAACCGCAAAGTTAAAAAAAAAGGAAAAAGCCTTATAAATACGGTATGCTTGCAGCTTAAGCAATTCAATAAACAGGAAAATATCATGTCTGCGGATAAATCCGGCAAACGTACCGCCAGTATCGAACGCAATACACTGGAAACCCAGATTAGCGTTAAACTCGATCTGGACGGAACCGGCAAAGCTAACTTTAACACTGGCGTACCCTTTCTTGAGCATATGCTGGATCAGGTTGCACGCCATGGATTGTTCGACCTGGATATTAAAGCCAAGGGCGACCTGCATATTGATGCTCACCACACGGTAGAAGACATTGGCATTACACTGGGCCAGGCAATGAGTGCCGCGATTGGCGACAAAAAAGGCATCCGCCGCTACGGCCACGCCTATGTGCCACTCGACGAAGCTTTGTCGCGCGTGGTTATCGATTTTTCCGGCCGCCCCGGTCTGGAATATGATGCTGATTACCCACGCGGTACCATTGGCGAATTTGACGTGGACTTAATCCACGAATTTTTCCAGGGCTTTATTAACCACGCCAATGTCACTTTACACGTTGACTGCCTCAAGGGTAAAAATGCCCACCATATCGCCGAAACCATCTTTAAGGCCTTCGGCCGGGCCATGCGCATGGCACTCGAAGCTGATCCGCGCATGTCGGGCATGATGCCATCAACAAAAGGTAGTTTATAAACCGCTAACCGGGTCATTGCGAGCATGCAATTTATACTTTCTTGTAATGACCCGCTTTTGCTAAAATCCACTCTGCTTATGAAAACAAATAAAGTCCTATGAGTACCGTTGCTGTTATTGACTATGGAATGGGCAACCTGCATTCGGTTGCTAAAGCCCTTGAGCACGCTAGTGAGTCCTTACAAACTAATAGTAGGGTGATCGTAACCCATGACCACGACACTATCCTAAACGCCGACCACGTGGTGCTGCCCGGTGTAGGCGCCATGCGCGACTGCATGGGCGAAATTAAACGGCTCGGCGTAGACAGCATTGTGCGCGAAGTCATTGCAGCCGGCACACCCTTTTTAGGTGTTTGCATCGGCATGCAGGCGTTGTTGCAAAACAGTGACGAAAATAACGGCACCGAATGCCTTGGCATTTTTAATGGCCACGTCCATAGCTTTGCAGAAAGTTTTAAACAACAGTCGATTAGCGGCCTGAAAATTCCACATATGGGCTGGAACCAGGTCAAACAAAGCATCAAACACCCCATGTGGCACAAAATTCCCGACAATGAACGTTTCTATTTTGTACACAGCTATTATACTCAACCTGACGATAACGAATTTATAGCGGCTACCTGCGAATACGGATTTGAATTTTGTGTCAGCCTCGCCAAAGACAATATTTTTGCTACCCAGTTTCACCCCGAAAAAAGCCAGCACGCTGGCTTGCAACTTTATGCTAACTTTTTAAACTGGGACGGCAAGCTCTGATTTTTTAAACCCTATCACTTAATAACAAAGACAAAGAAAAAACGGAATCATCATGTTAATTATCCCTGCAATCGATTTAAAAGACGGAAAATGTGTACGCCTGCGTCAGGGGCGAATGGAAGACGAAACCGTATTCTCCGATGACCCTGTCGCAGTTGCCGCGCAGTGGGTCGAACAAGGCGCACGCCGTTTACATATTGTTGATCTTAACGGTGCCTTTGCAGGCGAACCGGTGAATGCAGGTGTGGTTCATGAAATTGCCGAGGCTTTCCCCGACCTGCCAATACAAATTGGCGGCGGTATTCGTGATGAAGACACGATACAAACTTACCTAACTGCAGGTGTTGAATACGTTATTATTGGCACCAAGGCAGTTAACCAGCCGCATTTTGTCAATGATATCTGCGCAGAATTTCCCGGCCATATTATTGTCGGGCTCGATGCAAAAGATGGCAAGGTGGCGATTGATGGCTGGTCTAAACTTTCCAAACACGATGTTATCGACATGGCCAAACACTTTGAAGATGACGGTGTGGTTTCCATTGTTTATACCGACATTGGCCGCGACGGCATGATGACCGGCGTTAATGTCGAGTCCACAGTAAAACTCGCACAAGCCGTCAATATTCCCATTATTGCATCCGGCGGTATTACCAATATCGACGATGTAAAAGCGCTATGCGCTGTGCAAGACGAAGGCATTAGCGGCGCAATTACCGGCCGCGCCATATATGAAGGTACGCTGGACTTTGCCGAAGCACAGATGTTATCGGATGAATTAACGGCTAAAATTTAAGTTACATATTTAACCACAACGAGCACAACGGACACGACGAATTATTTTATCGCCATACCCGCGCAGGCGGGTATCCAGAAGCTGTCATCGCGAGTTTCGCAAAGCGAAACGTGGTAATCTTAAGGTGGTTTTATTAAAGAAAAACCACAGCGAAACGGCGATAACCTAAAACAAGTTATCGGTCATTGCGAGTTTCACAAAGTGAAACGTGGCAATCTTGTGTTTTTTAAAATTCAATTCAAGAGTCTGAAATTATGTCATTAGCAAAACGCATTATCCCCTGCCTCGACGTTGATAACGCTCGCGTTGTTAAAGGTGTACAGTTTGTCGATATCCGCGATGCCGGTGACCCGGTTGAAGTCGCGCGGCGCTACGATTTAGAAGGCGCAGATGAACTCACTTTTTTAGACATTACCGCGACATCCGATAACCGCGACACGATGGTGCATGTGGTTGAGCAAGTCGCTAGTGAAGTGTTTATTCCACTGACGGTTGGCGGCGGTATCCGCAAAGTCGAAGATATTCGCACCATGCTCAACGCCGGTGCCGATAAAGTTGGGATTAACAGCGCCGCGGTTTTTAACCCTGAGTTTGTTAAAGAAGCCGCCGAAAAATTTGGTTCGCAATGTATCGTGGTGGCGATAGATGCCAAGAAAGTCAGCAAAGAAGGCGAACCCAACAAGTGGGAAATATTTACCCACGGTGGCCGCAAGCCCACCGGCATTGATGCCGTTGAATGGGCAATTAAAATGGTCGATTACGGTGCCGGTGAAATACTGTTAACCAGCATGGACCGGGATGGCACTAAAATTGGCTTCGATCTGGAACTGACCAAAGCGATCAGCGATGCCGTGGTTGTGCCCGTTATTGCATCCGGTGGTGTGGGTAACCTCGACCACCTTGTTGATGGTGTAAAAAAAGGCAAAGCCGATGCAGTACTGGCAGCCAGTATTTTTCATTTTGCGGAATATACCGTTGGCGAAGCCAAACAACATATGCAAGACGCCGGGATAGAAGTACGTTTGTAGCATATAAATTTCACAAATTATTTATAACCACAACGGCCGCGAGAAAATAAGCAAAAACATTGTGTTCTTTGTGTCCTTCGTGGTTAAAATACACTATGAAAAAAAACTGGCTCGATGAAATAAAGTGGGACAAGGACGGACTGGTACCGGCGATTGCCCAGGAAACCGGCAGCGGTAAAATGCTGATGATGGCCTGGATGAACCGCGAAGCGCTGGAGCTCACCGTAAAAGAAAACCGCGCAATTTACTGGTCACGCTCGCGTAACAAGCTCTGGCGTAAAGGCGAAGAGTCCGGCCATGTCCAAAATTTAAAATCGATAAAACTCGACTGCGACAACGATGTTATTTTAATGGAAGTCGAACAACTCGGTGGTATCGCCTGCCACACCGGCCGACATAACTGCTTTTTTAAAGAATTAAAAGACGGTCAATGGCTTGAAGTCGATCCCGTTTTAAAAGATCCCAGCTCTATTTACTCAAAATAACAGCAGCCCATCACAGTTATTTTTACATATCAGTAATACGCTTACACCGATATGAAAATAATAAAACTAACAGCGATTGTACTGTTATTATCACCACACTTTTCTCAAAATGTTTATGCCATTCCGTTTGGTGTATTCGAACCGCGCTCGCTGGCCATGGGCGGTACGGGTGTTGCCACGGCAAACAGTATTAATGCTATTTACTACAACCCTTCGCTGCTCGCCATAAAAAAGAAATACAAAGAGCAAAACAAAAAACAGGCCATTTCTTTTCCGGTAATCGCCGGGCGTGCATCAAAGTCACTGCAGGACTTGTCTGATATTAATGATAAAAACTATGACAGTAGCGTAAGTAACGCCATTGCAACCTATAATGCCAACCAGACAGTCGCCAATGCCAGCAGTGCGCTTAATGTTGTCCAGAATTTACAGGCAGATCTGGCAAACGTTTCCAACCAGCTC
>JALTLP010000137.1 GCA_027001895.1 Chromatiales bacterium
GGGGGAATGCTGGTAGATTTCTTACCCCTTTTTAATTATTTCTTTCTTCGTGTTCTTTGCGTCCTTCGTGGTTAATTTTTTTATATTATTAAGCCATCGATTGGCGACGAAGCACTGGCAAACCGTTTACGCGGCATCCGCCCGGCTAAAAATGCTTCGCGCCCGGCTTCAATGGCTTTTTTCATTGCCGATGCCATTAGCACCGGTTTATTTGCAGCAGCAATCGCCGTATTCATTAACACACCGTCACAACCCAGCTCCATTGCAATGGCCGCATCCGATGCAGTGCCAACACCGGCATCGACTATAATCGGTACATTGGCATTTTCAATAATGGTTAAAATATTATACGGGTTACGAATACCCAGTCCTGAACCTATCGGCGCGGCAAGCGGCATTACCGCGGCACAACCGATGTCTTCGAGGCGCTTTGCTATTAATGGATCGTCGCTGGTGTAAACCATCACGTCGAAATCTTCTTTAACTAAAATTTCTGCCGCTTCCAATGTAGCCGGAATATCGGGGTATAAGGTTTTTTCATCACCGAGTACTTCCAGCTTAACCAGTTTATGGCCATCGAGTAATTCACGCGCTAACCGACAGGTACGTAATGCATCTTCGGCAGTATAACAACCGGCGGTGTTTGGCAGGATGGTGTATTTATCCGGTGAAATAACATCGAGCAAATTCGGCTCGTCCGGGTTCTGGCCGATATTGGAACGGCGCACGGCAACGGTAACAATTTCTGCGCCACTGGTTTCAATTGCTTCGCGTGTTTCGTCCATATCTTTGTACTTGCCAGTACCAACTAACAAGCGTGATTGATACGACTTACCCGCCACAACTAATGGCGCGTCATTTAATATTGTCATGCTGTTTCCTTGAAAATAAGAAAGATTTATTTTAACTAAAAAGAGTTTGTTTTAACCGCCGCCGACTGCATGCACTATTTCCACTACATCGTCGGCCTGAAGCTGGTGCGTGTCATAGGTACTGCGTGGAACAATTTCGCGGTTAACTTCCATTGCGATACGCCCACCGGTTATGCCCATTTGCTCAACAAGCTGTGCGGCGGTGCAGTTTTCTGCGACTGTTTTTGGGTCACCATTGACTAAAATATTCATGGCGTTAGATTAATGCCATGACCTGCCAAGATCAATCATTGAAGATAAAAAAGCGCTTAAAAAGGATGAGGTGATTGGTGCCTATCGAAAAAACCTCATAGCCCCCCACAAGGTAATTCAAAATATCCATATAGACAGTGCACCAATCGAGATTCAATATACCAAACTATTCACCCCGGGCATTCACCCATATGGGTTAATTTTTAGACTATTTTTGCGGAAAACTGATAGCGTAAAAAGTAAAGCCTAGCTGCTACAGGATTCTACAAGTTCCATCAATTCCATCATATCGAAGGGCTTGCTTATGTAATGGTCTGCGCCTGCCTCCAGACCTAGCTGTATATCACTTTCCATCGCCTTGCCTGACACCATTACGACTTTTACTTTTTCTAATTTAGGGTTGGCCCGAATTCGTTTGCACACTTCTATGCCATCAATACCCGGCATCATTACATCTAGCAACACCACGTCCGGTATGGCTTTTTCTAGCTGCTCCATTGCCTCTTCGCCTGATTCAGCGAGGGTGATGTCATGCTCGTCCTCGAACAATTCCTTGAGTATCATCAAGTTAAGCGGTTCGTCATCAACAGCTAATATCATCATCGACAGGCTCATAGGTTTATATTTCTGCAATTAGCAATATCACAGTAAATTTATCGGCAATCAGGCGATTTACTAAAGTTTTTTACCTTAAATTGTTAAGGTTAATTTTATTCGAATAAATCCACTTCCTCGTCAGGGTCATCCGAACCTGTGGCACCACTTCCCAGTGATTCTGTCCTGCTATTTCCAAGACTGGCTAGCTGCTCTAATTGTTCACCCAATGAACGCAATTCATTACTGGCTTCAGACATCATCTGGCTGCTCTGTTCGGTAACATGGCCAATATCCTGAATACCCTGCAACCTGGCAAAGACCTGTTGCGCCGTATCCACCTCGTGCCGGGTGGTATCAGCAACATTTTGTCCGAGTTGGCTTACTTCAGCCAGATAACCCACCAGCTCAGAATAAGACACCACCACCCCTTCGATGGACTCGTCCGACTCTTCTGCCAGCGAAACCGATTGACTGACTTTGTCCGAAGTTTCGTGGACACTTTGAATAATTTTTTCGATAATATTTTCAATTTCACTGGCCGACTCCTGAGTTTTGCTTGCCAGTGAACGCACTTCGTCCGCCACCACCGCAAAGCCACGGCCCTGCTCACCGGCACGTGCCGCCTCGATTGCAGCATTTAACGCCAGTAAATTTGTTTGCTCGGCTACACCTTTAATAACACTGATAATACCGCCAATTTCCTTACTTTCATCACCGAGGCGCTCAATCATCGAACCGGCTGAAATAACCGAATCGCTCAGGGCCGACACACTGGTCATTGCCTGGGTCATGACTAGCTTGCCGCTATTGCCTTCAGTCTCTGACTTGCTGGACAAATCCACCGTTTGCTCGGCAGATTCTAGTGAGGTTGAAAATACACTTTGCAAGCGTTCTACCAGGTCGGTAATCGCCGCAGACTCGGCAACTTGCTCGTTCATTTGCCCCGAAATAACCGCCGCGGTTGTACTAATTTCATTGGCCTGTTCGGCCAGCGAACTGGCCACCGCCGTTACCATTTCATTGGTACGCTTTAATTTTGCCATGGCTTGCCCAAAGTTTTGCGCAAGCTCAACCGTGGACGGCACGCCCGGTACAGGTTGAATGGGCTCAAATTCCTCACCGCTCATGCCTTTATTTAAGGCATTGAGCAGGCTGGCATTAAAACGGGCATTTGCACGCCGCCATAAAAACTGTAGCGACCAGCCGATACTGGCCAATATCAATAATGAAAAAGTCAGCAAGTTATTTGCAAACAAACCGGTTATCGCCAACACAAACAAACCCGCAAGCCCCACACCTGAAATTAGCGCAACGACATAGCGATTTTGCACTATATTCAGCAACTTATTTTTTATACCGCCTGAACTCATAGTAAGACTCACAGTATTTAAAGGTAAACAGAATTCGGCTGTTACAACAGAAAGTTGTACCTGAAACTACACATGGACTAGCCGCGTCTTTAAGAATTATCGGCTTTTGTATAAAAAACATAAGTTTTTAGCGGTAATACTGCTAATAAAATTTTGTCATATGAACTTAAAATGCTGACAATAGACCAACTAGAATAGTCATAATTTAATTATCTGGACTAAAAGCGCAAAAAAAGGATAAATATTATTATATTTCATACGGTTACAACTTTTTTAAAAAATCCAGTCAGGCTTATCTGGCTGTTTTTGCCTGTTTTGCTGCCGAATATGGCATTGGCCGCCAACGTAATAAAAAGCTTTGTCGACCAGCAAGGGGAGCACTATTTAATTGACTTATCCATGCAGCTAGACGCACCTAAAAGCCGGGTTATGGAAGTTATGACCAACTATAACCACCTCACCGAACTCAGCGAAACCATTACCGAAAGCACTGTACTTGAGCAAACCCAAAACCACACAAAACTAAAAATGGTGAGCGAGGGCTGCGTGCTGTTTATTTGCCAGAGCATTACCCAGGTGCAAAATATTAAACAACTTGAAGACGACTATATCGCCATTAATGTTGAACCCATGGCCGACAACATTAAGTTTAGTGCCCAGCTATGGCACTTTAAAAGCCTGGGGCCAAACTCAACCCAGGTAAACTACAGCGCCGATATCGTGCCCGACTTCTGGATACCGCCATTAATCGGTAGCTGGGTTTTTCAGAGCCGCTTGCTTGAAGAAGCCACCCTTATGATCAACAAGGCCGAACAGCTTGCGAATAATAGCCCTGTTATTGAAGCGCAAAACGAAGCTACAGAAGAAGAGTAAAATATCATTTCAACAACCAGGCAAAATTTAACTGGATACCCGTTTGCACGGGTATGACTATATATTAATTTACTGTGTACTCTCATCGCCTTGATTAATCTAAATTACAAACAAATATCTTTTCGTTGTGTTCTTTGTGTTCGTTGTGGTTTATCTTATTCAACTTTAAGATTGCGTCGCCGTGACTTACCGTTACAATACCCCACCACCATCATTTAAAGAGCCACCACCTTGCCACAAACCAGCGATACCTTTAGCAAACCCTTACTAAAATGGTTTAAACAACACGGCCGTCACGACCTGCCCTGGCAACACCCGCGCGAACCGTACCGGGTATGGCTGTCCGAAATTATGTTGCAACAAACCCAGGTGGCCACGGTTATTCCCTACTTTGAACGTTTTATTGCCGAGTTTAAAAATATAAAAGCACTCGCCGCCGCCAGTGAAGACGAAGTACTGCACCTCTGGACAGGGCTGGGTTACTACGCCCGTGCGCGCAACCTGCACAAGGCTGCACAAACCATGGTTGAACAACACGGCGGCCACTTTCCACAAAACTACGAAGACATTCTGGCGCTGCCCGGCATCGGGCCTTCTACCGCCGCGGCGATATTGGCACAGGCCTTCGACCAACCGCATGCCATTCTCGACGGCAATGTAAAGCGGGTACTCACCCGCTACCACGCCATTAGTGGCTGGCCGGGAGAAAAGAAAATAGAAAACCAGCTATGGGAAATAGCCCGGCAACACACGCCCGACCACAGCGCCGCCGACTATACTCAGGCCATTATGGATTTAGGCGCGACCGTGTGCAGCCGCAACAAACCGGCCTGTGACACTTGCCCGTTGCAATCCAACTGCATGGCCAACAATCAGGGCAACCCCGGCGATTACCCCACCCCGAAAAAACGCAGTGCACTACCGATTAAACAAACCACCATGCTAATCCTGCAAAACAGGCGAGGCGAAGTATTGCTACAACAACGCCCGGCGCAGGGCATCTGGGGCAAGCTGTGGAGCCTGCCAGAAATAAATGAGGCGGATGAAACAGCCGAACAAATAAGCCAGCAACGCTTTGGTTGCAAAGTCGTGTCTAGCAGTAAGCTCGACCCGTTTCGGCATACCTTCAGCCATTTTCACCTTGATATTCAGCCACTTATCTGCAAAGTTAGTACCCACACACAATCTGTCATGGATTCAGATAGCTTAGTCTGGTATAAATGCGAGCCGAACAACAGCAAGGCCAGCCAGTACAAGCGCGGCCTGCCCGGCCCAGTTAAAAAGCTGCTGGACAATTTACTGGAGACAACAACATGAGTGATTCTGAACCAAGAATGGTGCAATGCGTCAAACTGGGCAAACAGGCCGAAGGGCTCGACAACCCCACCTACCCCGGCGAACTCGGGCAGAAGATTTTTGAAAATGTGTCCAAAGAAGCCTGGCAACAATGGAT
>JALTLP010000138.1 GCA_027001895.1 Chromatiales bacterium
GGGGAGAAGGCGGTTAAATAATAAAGTCTGATATTACCGGGTTACTTAGGCGGTCGTGATGCTCGTTTGCGCTCATTTTCCTGTAAAAGTTTTTTACGAATACGTATTGATTCCGGGGTTACTTCTACCAGTTCGTCATCGTCAATAAATTCCAGTGCCTGTTCCAGGCTCATGCGTATTGGTGGTGACAGGGTCAGGTTTTCATCAGTACCGGCTGCACGTACATTGGTAAGTTGTTTAGCCTTAATCGGGTTTACCACCAGATCGTTATCGCGTGAATGGATACCAATAATCATGCCTTCATAAACTTCTTCGGCATGGCCTAAAAATAAACGGCCACGTTCCTGTAAGTTAAATAAAGAATAGGCTAGTGCCTTGCCCTGTGCGTTGGAAATAAGTACACCGTTTAAACGCTGGCCGATAGTACCGGGTTTGGCTTCATCGTATTTATCAAACACACTGTAAATTAAACCACTGCCTTGTGTCGCCGTTAAAAATTCAGTACGGAAGCCAATTAAACCACGCGCAGGAATCGAGTAGTCTATTCGAACGCGGCCGTGTCCGTCAGGCATCATGTTCTTAAGTTCGCCACCACGTTCCCCCAGTTTTTCCATAACAGAACCCTGGTGTTCTTCGAGTACGTCAACGGTGAGTTGTTCATATGGCTCCATGCGTTTACCGTCAACTTCTTTAAAGATAACTTCGGGACGTGATACGCCCAGTTCGAAACCTTCGCGACGCATGGTTTCAATTAAAATAGAAAGGTGTAATTCACCACGGCCCGACACACGGAACTTGTCCGGGTCATCGAGTTGTTCAACACGCAGTGCCACGTTATGAATCAGTTCGCGTTCCAGGCGTTCCTGAATTTGTCGCGATGTAACAAACTTGCCTTCTTTACCGGCAAAGGGCGATTTGTTTACCTGGAAGGTCATGCTAACGGTTGGCTCATCAACAGACAGTGGCGGTAGGGCTTCTACATTATTCGGGTCGCATAAGGTATCCGAAATATTCAGCCCATCGATACCGGTAAAGGCAATAATATCGCCAGCCGTGGCTTCGGGTATTTCGGTACGTTGCACGCCCATTAAACGCAGCACCTGTTGTATGCGGCCGTTACGGGTTTCACCCTTGTCAGAAACTAAGGTTACCGCGGTATTCGTAGTGACCTTGCCACGGGTAATTCGGCCTATGCCGATAACGCCGGTATAGGTGTTGTAGTCTAGCGAGCTTACCTGTAATTGCAATGGGCCATTGGGGTCAACGTCCGGGGCCGATACATGTTTGACGATGGTTTCCAGCAAAGGGGTCATATCACCTTCGCGCACATCTTCGTCGTGGCCAGAATAACCCGCCAGGCCAGATGCATAAATAACCGGGAAATCCAGTTGTTCGTCGGTGGCACCGAGGCGGTCAAATAATTCAAAGGTTTGATCCAGTGCCCAGTGTGCACGAGCACCGTCACGGTCAATTTTATTGACTACAACAATCGGGCGCAGGCCACGGGCAAGGGCTTTTTGGGTAACAAAACGGGTTTGTGGCATCGGGCCTTCAACGGCATCCACCAGTAACAAAACTGAATCCACCATCGACAAAACGCGCTCAACCTCACCACCAAAATCGGCGTGGCCGGGGGTGTCGACGATATTAATGCGGTAATCGTTCCATTCTACGGCGGTATTTTTCGACAAAATCGTGATTCCACGCTCTTTTTCCAGCTCGTTGGAATCCATAATACGTTCTTGTGTTTCGCCGCGGCTTTCAAGGGTATTGGTTTGCTCCAAAAGCTTGTCGACGAGGGTGGTTTTGCCGTGGTCAACGTGGGCAATAATGGCGATATTTCTCAGGTTTTGCAGTGAATCCACAAGCTGCTCCGGGGGTATCAAGTGTGAAAAAAAGAGTGTCTTTAAACAAAAGCCGCGCATTATACCCTAAATTGCTCGGGATTAAGGTTTTTATTGCTTTGACCGATACAATAAATTCGAGAAAAGCGAATTTAAGGGAACAAAAATGAGTGATTCAGCGCCCGACAACAGTCAAAAGCAGGTAGAAAAGGAAATCGCAGGCGAATTAATGGACTGGAGCCACATCCGGGAAACAGTCAAAATGCTCAACCTGGCGGTGGCGAGGCTGGAACATGCCCTGTCCGATGGCGAAGATTCTGTCGAAACCCTTACCGACTCGTTTACCTCGCTGGCGGCGAGTATTACCACCATGGGCACGGCCGCCAACGATCTGCCGCAAAGCAGTATAAAAGATACCATATTACGTAACTGGGGCTCGGTCTCCACCAAGGTGAATGAGGCGATTGTTGCCTTCCAGTTTTATGACCGCCTTACCCAGCGGTTAGTACATATTTCCAAAAGCCTGTCGGAAATGACAAGTCTGGTGGACAACGACAAGCGTATTAACGACCCTTACGAATGGAAAGGCTTGCAGGAAATGATTAAATCCAAGTATACGCTCGACTCCGATCTGGCCATGTTCGATGCCATTCTGGCCGGTAAGTCAGTCGAAGAAATACTTGAACAAGCGCGTCAAACATACAAAGAAGATAATGACGTAGAGTTGTTTTAGGACTATCTTTTTAGTCTGACTATTCGTTTCGACCATTTAACAGACTGTGAACGAAGGTCTTTACCTGCTGTCGTAAACTGTCTATGATTCGCACAAATTATACCTTATATATATGGATACATTTCTAACAGGATTTACCTTGAACAAATTATTACAGTCTTCTGCTGCCCATAAAATTTTTGTGCTGCTGCTTACAGGCTCTTTTACCGTGCTCAGTGGTTGCTCATCCATTATTTCATCGGCCACCAGTAAAATGGCCAACAACCTGTCGAGCACCATTCTAAATTCAGACGATCCGCAAACCGTGGCCGATGGTGCGCCTGCGTATTTATTGCTGGTAAGCAGTTTTTTAAAAGACGGTGGTGATAACGAATCTTTGCTGCGTTCAGCCGCAACCCTGCACAGCGCATATTCAGGCGTGTTTATAAAAGATAAAAAACGCGCCAGCAAAATGTCGACAAAGGCTCTGGGCTATGCATTAAAGGCAGTGTGTGTCAGCAACGAAAATTTTTGTAACTTGCGAAAAATGCCGTTTGATAAATTCAAACAAGATCTCAGCAAACTCACAAAAGACGATATAGCAAACTGGTACGTGCTGGGCACAGCCTGGGCAGGCTGGATACAGGCAAACAGTAATGACTGGAATGCAGTGGCAGAACTGGCAAGAGTGAAAGTTGTTTTTAAACGCCTGCTAGTGCTGGAACCCACCTATAAAAACGGTGGTGCGCACTTATACATGGCTGTACTTACTACCTTATTACCACCTGCGTTAGGCGGTAAACCGGAAATTGGTAAGAAGCATTTTGAACAGGCCATTAGCTTATCAAAAAATAAAAACTTAATGGCAAAAGTTTTATTCGCAGAAAAATATGCAAAACTTGTTTTTAATAAAGAGCTGCACGACAAACTGCTAAACGAAGTACTAAAAGCCGACCCAGTGGTGACAGACTTAACATTAATGAACACGCTTGCACAACAACGTGCAAAAGAATTGTTAGCCATGAGTGACGATTATTTCTAGAAACAAATTACAGAAACAGAACTGGATACAAATAATGAAACGATTATACAGCTTAATTTTATTGCTCGCTATTTCAGGCGCAGCACAAACGGCACAGGCAGTGACATTTAAAATGGCAACACTGTCACCCGAAGGTTCAGTATGGATGACAAAAATGCGCGAAGGTGCTGCCGAAATTAAAAAACGTACTCATGGCCGCGTAAAGTTTAAATTTTATCCCGGTGGCGTAATGGGCGACAGTAATGCAGTACTGCGTAAAATACGTATTGGCCAGTTGCATGGTGGTGCCTTAACCGGTGGTACACTTACCCGTTTTTATAAAGACAACCAGATTTATTCGCTGGTAATGAAGTACAGAACCCCGGATGAAATCAAGTATATCCGAAAAAATCTTGATGCAACCGTACAGGCAGGTATTAAAAAAGGTGGCTTTACCACCTTTGGTTTTGCAGAAGCCGGTTTTGCCTATGTTATGTCTTCTACCAACCCGGTTCCAAGTGTCGCCGTATTACAAAAACAAAAAGCCTGGATACCAGCAAACGACGATGTGGCACTTGAAGCGGTGCGTACCTTTGGCGTTACCCCTATCCCGCTGCCACTAGGTGATGTATTGGCGGGTTTGCAAACTGGTTTAATCAATACTATTGCAGCCTCACCGATTGGTGCACTGGCATTACAGTGGTATACACAAATTAAATACATAACCGATTTACCGGTTTTATATTCTTATGGCGTACTGGCGATTAGTAACAAGGCCTTTAAAAAAGCCAAAGCGGATGACCAGAAAATTATATCCGAAGTGTATACAAAAGTTTTTAAGGAGCTGGATGTTATTAACCATAAAGATAACAAGTCGGCACTGGCTGCGTTAAAAAACCAGGGGGTTAAATTTATAAAACCGTCAGCCGCGCAGGTTAAAGAATGGCTTGCTTTTGCAAAAAAATCTCAGCAACGTTTAATAGAAACAGGTAAAGTAAGCAAAGAGATCGTTGCAAAAGTGGATGCACTATTGCAAAAGTACCAGGCAAGGAAATAGCTTAAAAATATAAATTCATAAAGGGCCGGGCTTCTGGAACGTTTACTAAAGCTAAGAGAAGTATTACTAAAAATTGAAGACTGGGCGCTTATTGGCCTGTTGCTGGTTGCTATTGTGCTGGCTGTCGCTCAGATTTTTCTACGTAATTTCTTCGATTCCGGTATAGTCTGGGCAGACGTTTTTCTGCGTATTATCGTATTATGGATAGGCATGTTTGGTGCCATGTATGCCAGCCGTAATAACGAACACATCAATATCGAACTGGGTATTAAATACCTGTCGGATAAGTTGCGGCCTTATATACAAGCTGTCGTTTTTTTATTTACCGCAGCCATCTGTGCCGTTGTAGCGTGGTATAGCATTGATTTTGTCTTAATAGAATACCAGGACAACGCCATGGCTTTCGCCAAAATACCGGTATGGGTAACCGAAGTTATTATTCCATTTGCCTTTATCAGTATCGCGGTACGTTACTTAATCGCAACCGTACTTTTATTTTTATCTCCAGAAAAGTCTGAATCAGCATGACGATTGCACTAATAACTTTTGTTCTTTTGCTGCTCGCTTTTTTTGGTGCACCGCTCTTTACCATTATATTGGCCGTGGCCATGCTGGGCTTTTATAACAGCGAAATAGACTTATCGGTTATTACAATCGAACTATATCGTCTAACCAATACGCCGCTGCTTCTGGCCTTGCCGCTATTTACCTTTGCCGGTTACCTGTTAAGCGAGTCAAACACATCTAAACGGTTAGTGCGT
>JALTLP010000139.1 GCA_027001895.1 Chromatiales bacterium
ACTTTTTTCAATAGCAAAATCAATTTCTTCTTCGGTTGTATATTTACCAAGTGTAAATCGAATTGAGCTATGCGCCAGTTCATCATTACGGCCAATGGCACGTAATACGTAAGAAGGTTCAAGACTTGATGAAGTACAGGCTGAACCCGATGAAACGGCAAGATCTTTTAAGGCCATCATTAAAGATTCACCTTCAACATAGTTAAAGCTGATGTTGATGTTATGCGGTACGCGATGTTCCATGTCACCGTTTACATACACTTCTTCAATGTCTTTCAGGCCTTCAAACAAACGGTCACGTAATTTTGCTATACGTTCATTGTCTGCCTGCATTTCTTCTTTAGCAATGCGGAAAGCTTCACCCATACCAACAATTTGATGAGTCGCTAATGTACCAGAACGCATACCCCGTTCATGACCACCGCCATGCATTTGTGCTTCCACACGAATACGTGGTTTACGGCGTACATATAAAGCACCAATACCTTTCGGCCCGTAAATTTTATGTGCTGACATTGATAACAAATCCACTTTCATTGTTTCCATATCAATTTCAACTTTGCCACAGCTTTGTGCGGCATCAACATGGAAGATAATGCCGCGCTCACGGGTAATTTCACCGATGGCAGCTATATCATTGATAACACCGATTTCGTTGTTTACATGCATAATGGAAACAAGAATGGTGTCGTCACGTATGGCGGCTTTTAATTTATCAAGATCGATTAAGCCGTTGGTTTCAGGATCAAGGTAAGTAACTTCGTAGCCTTCCCGCTCCAGTTGACGGCAGGTATCCAGAACCGCTTTATGTTCGGTTCTGGAAGTAATAATGTGCTTGCCTTTTTTATGATAAAAATGCGCCACACCTTTAATCGCAAGGTTATCTGATTCTGTCGCACCGGATGTCCAGACAATTTCTTTTGGATTGGCGTTAATTAAAGCGGCAACATCTTTACGCGCCTGTTCCACTGCTTTATCGGCAGACCAGCCAAAAGGATGCGAGCGCGAAGCCGGGTTACCAAAGTTTCCTTCCAACGTTAAACAATCACACATTGCTTTGGCAACGCGCTTATCAACCGGTGTTGTAGCAGAATAGTCAAAATAAATGGGGGTTTTCATAGTATGTTCGGAACCTTCAACTTATTAATACCAGTTTAAAAATTTTCAGCGATAGCGCTGGCACTTTGCTTATTCTCTTGCATTTGCGCTACGTCCTGCACCGCTTGTTTCTGAACAAGTTGGCCAAGGCTGATACCCATTAAAAACCCATGGATCTGGCTGCTGAGTTCCATCCACAAGTCATGCGTTAAGCACGGATGGCCATCCTGACAATTAGCCAGGCCACCACATCGAGTCGATTCAATTTTTTCATCGACTGCGGTTATCACCTGGGCTACTGCAATGTCGTCAGCATTACGACTCAACCGATAACCACCACCCGGACCACGGGTACTGTCTACAAGTTCGTTTTTACGTAACTTTGAGAACAATTGTTCTAAATAAGAAAGAGAAATTCCCTGACGCTGGGAAATATCAGCTAAAGTAATTGGACCCTTATCGTAATGCAGGGCTAAGTCTAACATAGCTGTAACCGCGTAACGGCCTTTTGTTGTTAATCGCATTGAATACCTACCTTGTACTAAGTCAGAAATTGACTTATTATTAGCACTTACTGATATTCAAAGTGTACAAGACCTAGTAAAATAGTCAAGTATTTTATTTCCCCCTTAACACTTGACTGCAGCTTTACTTAGCTAATCCCCTTTTTTGCCAGATTCTTCGCCAAAATTCACCTCTGTATCCATTTTTTGTTCAGCTTGTTTATCAATCTCACAAGGCCCCAAATCCGGTAAATCGGCATAATCCACTTCTGCGCCCAGGGTTTTTATTGCGGTGCACATCTGTTGCATGTGCTCATCCATCGCGTGAATATGGTCGAGCATGGCATCAATCGCATTCACAACCGGATCCGGCATATCGTTATGCATACCATAAGCATCGAAGCCAATTTTCTTCGCAAATTCCTTGCGCACATGATCGCTGCTTTTTTTCTCAGCCTGCTGTGAAATAATGCGCCCCGGAATACCCACCACAGTTAAACCATTCGCTACATCCTTAACCACAACGGCATTTGAACCAACTCGAACCCCATCACCGATTTCGATAGGGCCTAAAACTTTGGCACCGGCACCAACAACCACGTTGTCACCCAGTGTTGGGTGACGCTTGCCTTTTTTCCACGACGTACCGCCCAGGGTAACACCATGATACAAGGAGCAGTCATCGCCAATCACCGCTGTTTCACCCACTACCACACCCATACCGTGGTCGATAAAAAAACGTTGGCCTATAGTCGCCGCCGGGTGAATCTCAACACCTGTTAACCAGCGTGAAAAATTGGATGAAAAGCGCGCCAGCCACTTTAATCCCCAGTTCCATAAGCGGTGATTAAAACGGTGAAAGATAACCGCCTGCAATCCCGGGCACGAAGTGATAACTTCGAACTTGTTTCGTGCAGCCGGGTCACGTTCAAAAACACATTGAATGTCCTGTTTTATCATTTTAAACATAATTTATTCGCTTTTAGTCCGGTTCTTTTTTTGTCAAAACTCTGGAAACAGCCGTTAATATGCCTCGGAGTATATTAACTTCTATTTTATCCAGTCCACAACGGTTAAACAGTTTTCGTAAACGCCGCATTAATTGCATTGGGTTAGATGGATCTAAAAAGCGGATATCCACCAGTGTCTGCTCAAGGTGTTCATAGAAATATTCAATTTCCGCAGAAGTTGCCATGGGATGATCATTGGCTGCCTTTGCAATGTCACCTTTACTCAGCAATGCCGTCATGTATAACTCGTAACAAAGTACCTGCACAGCCGCCGCAATATTCAGCGAGGTATACTCGGCATTGGCCGGAATATGCACCAGATACTGGCATAAATCCATTTCGTCATTATTTAAGCCGGCATCTTCACGACCAAAGACAATTGCGGTTTTGCCATAGTTCACTTTATTTTCAGTGTTAAGCGCAAAAATCTTCTCGGCCATTTCGCGCGGATTGAGTTCTGGCCAGGTAACAGCACGCAGGCGCGCACTGGCACCAATTACCAGGTCACAGTCGGCAATAGCTTCTGCCAGACTGTTATATATCGTTGCGTCATAAAGCACATCGGTCGCACCTGAAGCCCGTGCATAGGCCTTACCCTGTCCTTTGATTTCAGGATAATTTTTAGGAGATACCAGCGCCAGCTCAGAAAGCGTCATGTTTTTCATTGCCCTGGCAGTGGCACCAATATTACCCGGATGACTGGTTTCAACCAGCACGATACGTACGTTATCAATCTTGATTGTCATAAACTTGTTGTACTGATGTTAAACATTAATTATACCCCAGCTGTCCGCTAAACCATAAAATACTCATTTAATAAAAAACAATGGTATAATTTAAGGCTACTTTGCACTAAAAGCTCTTTTACATCCTGACTAACAAGGTTTAATTCACTATGCAGCATCCTATGCTTAACACTGCCGTTCGTGCCGCGCGTAATGCCGGCGATATTATTGCCCGCGCGGTTGATCGTATTGATCGATTAAAAATCAAATCCAAAAAAGAGAATGATTTTGTTAGCGAAATAGACCTGCAAGCAGAACAGGAAATTATCAACACCATTAAAAAAGCCTACCCGGAACACAGCTTCCTTGCTGAAGAAAGCGGCAAGCAGGTTGGCAGCGAGTACCAGTGGATAATCGACCCACTCGATGGCACCACCAATTTTTTATACGGTATCCCACATTTTGCGGTTTCCATTGCCCTACGTGTAAAGGGCCGTCTGGAAGTGGGTGTGGTTTATGACCCGCTTAGTCAGGAACTTTTTACTGCCGCAAGAGGCAATGGGGCACAATTAAATGGGAAACGCATCCGGGTAACCGACCGTAAAAGCCTGGAGGGTGCCCTGCTCGGCACAGGTATCCCTTATACAAAAGACCAATATGAATACATGGACAGTTACTTTGCAATGATGAAAGATTTAATCCCCGGTACCGCCGGCATTCGCCGGGCCGGTTCGGCCGCACTTGATTTAGCCTATCTGGCCGCAGGACGTTTTGATGGTTTCTGGGAATTTAACCTTAATATATGGGACATTGCTGCCGGCATTATCTTAATTGAGGAAGCCGGCGGTATGGTGGGTGGTTTACGTGGCGAGGCTGATTTTATCGACAAAGGCAGCATTGTTGCAGGCAACCCAAAAATCTTTAAAGCGATGCTGCAAAAAATCCAGAAACATGTTCCTTCCAACTTATAAAAACAATATATGTTATTGTTTATAAACATATTTAGTTTATGATTTAAGCCACTTTGCTGGGCTAAAATAATTTAAATAATTTCAAATCGCACCCTTCAGAATCCATGATTGTGTACGCTAATAGCCATGAAACAGCGAACAATACACAAGATTTTTTAACCGACTTTACTGATGGATAAATAAAGCCAGGGTATCTATGCGACAATGTAAGTTAACCGTAAAACGAGGCTCCAAAGCGCTGGAAATGACCATGCGCGATGTTCTCGATAGCATGGAAGATATTGCCAACTGCGCGCAATATTCTACCGGTGTGGAAAGCTTTGAAATTTTATCCATAGAAATGCCAGAAACATGCCCAAACAGCCCCGCTACGCAAATTACCAATATCCACCCGGTTAATAATTCAGCCCCACTACATCGTAGCAAAGATGTTGTCAGTTTTTTGCTGGAACGAGAAGAACGCCTGCAATCCAACCTAACTGCCTGATTATTAAACTTTTAAATCCTGACCTGGCAGGCAATTTGCAACAGCCCATTATGCCCTGTCTTCGAATATTTGACCTGATTACCCAACCATGATAACAATAGAACTATAATTATTAGTAACCGATTAGTTATTGGGATAAAGGTATGCAACGAAAAATTCTGGCACTGATTACTCCACCCTTCGCCGTTTGTCGCTATGGCTGTGCAAGTTGCTGTGTTGCACCCATTTTCGTGTTCTGGCTGGCCAGCATCGGCAGTGTTATCTACGCATTCTTCGGTGGGCCATCCGGCCAGGAAGGGTTTAGCTGGGGAACACTGGCACTCGGTATTATTTTGTGGGCCATTGCCGTCAGTTGGGCCGAAACGGTTATTAAAGGTGTTAACGATGACCTTGAAAACCCTAAATGCCAGGGGAAATCGAGCACCCTTTGCAGTATTATGCCAAACAACACCCCCGATATTGACCCGATGGATGAAGTCAATAAATACCTGTAACTCTTACAAATAAACTCCATAAGTAAAAAAAGCCCCCACCCCATCCCTCCCCCGAGATGGGGGAGGGCAGCTATTTTTTTATTCCCCCTCCCTTTACGAG
>JALTLP010000140.1 GCA_027001895.1 Chromatiales bacterium
GTGGAAGAGCTGTTGAAAATAGCACCGGATGCCTATGATATCTCCGTTTTTGGTGAAGAACCTTACGGTAACTATAACCGTATTATGCTTTCACCTGTGCTGGCTGGCGAGAAAACCATTGATGAAATCATGCTAAACGATTTGCAATGGTATAAAGACAATAACATCACACTATATAAAGGTGTAAAAGCCACCGATATTGATCGTAAAAAACGCATCGTCACCGGTGATGACGGCAGCCAGGTTGAATATGATCGCCTGCTAATCGCAACAGGTTCAACGGCTTTTATTATTCCGCTTCCTGGCCATGACTTACCTGGCGTAATTGCTTTCCGCGATATTGCTGATGTGGATAGTATGCTTGATGCTGCAAAGAATAAAAAGAACGCCGTTGTCATTGGTGGTGGTCTGCTCGGGCTTGAAGCGGCGAATGGTTTAATGGAGCAGGGTATGAATGTGAAAGTGGTTCATATTATGGATACCCTGATGGAGCGTCAGCTCGATGAACCGGCAGCAAAAATGTTACAGGCAAATCTGGAAGAACGTGGTCTGCAGTTTTTAATGGGCGCACAAACCGAATCCATTCAGGGAAATGGCAAGGTAGAAAAAGTTTGTTTTAAAGATGGCAGTGAAGTCGATGCAGATATCGTTGTTATGGCTGTCGGTATTCGTCCTAACTTTGAGCTTGCACAAAAAGTGGGTATTCATTGTGAACGCGGTATTGTGGTTAACGATACCATGCAAACTTTTGACCCGGTTGTTTATTCAGTCGGTGAATGTGTACAGCACCGTGGTGTCACCTACGGTCTGGTTGCGCCATTATTTGAAATGGCAAAGGTTTGTGCCAACCATTTAGCCAAGCACGGTATTGGTTTATACGAAGGCACCATGACTTCGACAAAATTAAAAGTGACAGGCATCGATTTATTTTCTGCCGGTGATTTTACCGGTGATGAAACCACAGAAGATCTGGTCTTTAAAGATGAGTCGCGGGGTGTTTATCGCAAGATCGTCGTTAAAGACAACATTGTACAAGGTGCGGTTATGTACGGTGATACAATTGATGGTAGCTGGTATTTTGATTTAATGCGCGACAAAACGGATATAACAGATTTCCGTGCAACCATATTATTTGGTCAGGCTCACCTGGGTGATTCCGGTCACGGCGATGATAACCGTGTTGCGGCAATGGCTGATACGGCAGAAATTTGTGGTTGTAACGGTGTTTGCAAAGGCGACATCGTGACGGCGATAGTGGATAAAAAATTATTCACCCTGGACGAAGTCCGCGCCCATACAAAGGCTTCGGCTTCATGTGGTTCCTGTACAGGGTTGGTCGAAGCACTTATTGCTCATACTGTTGGTGGTGACTACTCGGTAGCACCGCACTTAAAACCAATGTGTGGTTGTACCGAACATTCACATGATTCGGTTCGTGAAGAAATTAAGAAGCAAGAATTAAAAACTATGCCAGCCGTGCGTGAAGCACTGGGTTGGGACACACCAGACGGTTGTCCGAAGTGTCGTATGGCACTGAACTATTATTTACTGTGTCAGTGGCCAACAGAATATAAAGACGACAGCCAGTCACGCTTTATTAATGAACGTGCCCACGGCAATATTCAGCACGATGGTACTTACTCGGTTATTCCACGTATGTGGGGTGGCATGACCACACCACAGGAACTTCGTGCGGTTGCCGATGTGGCTGAAAAATTCAAGGTTGATACCGTGCATGTTACCGGTGGTCAGCGTATTGGTTTATACGGTTTAAAGAAAGAAGAACTGCCTGAAGTATGGAAAGCATTTACCGATGCCGGTATGGTTTCCGGTCATGCTTATGGTAAAGCTTTGCGTACCGTTAAAACCTGTGTGGGTAAAGAGTGGTGTCGTTTTGGTACACAGGACTCAACCGGTATAGGTATCAAGCTCGAAGAACTCAGCTGGGGTTCATGGATGCCACATAAATTCAAAATGGCTGCCTCCGGTTGCCCGCGTAACTGTGCCGAAGCCACCATTAAAGACTTTGGTGTGGTTTGTGTTGATTCAGGTTATGAACTTCATGTTGGTGGTAACGGTGGTATTAAAGTACGTGCAACCGACTTCCTGTGTGCGGTTAAAACAGAAGAAGAAGTACTCGAATATGCAGCAGCTTATATGCAGTTTTACCGTGAAGATGCACACTACCTTGAACGTACCGCACCGTGGATTGAACGTGTTGGTCTGCAACGCATTAAAGATGAAATTGTTGAAGATGCGGAAAAACGTAAAGCATATGCAGAACGTTTTTATATTGCGCAGTCAGTAGCACAGGACGACCCGTGGAAAGAACGTGTCGACGGTGGCGAAAAACACGAGTTTATTCCATTAAAAGAAATTAACGTATAAACAAATTTAAATTTAAAGTTCTTAAGCAGGTAAATAGTATGAGTGACTGGATAGAAGTAGGCCGTTTAAATGATATCCCTAAACAAGGTGCACGCGTTGTAAAAACAGGTAAATTTAATATTGCCGTTTTTCGTACCGACAGCGATGAAATCTTTGCAGTAAAGGACGAATGTCCACATAAGAAAGGACAATTATCTCAAGGTATTGTTTATGGTAGCAAGGTTGCTTGCCCGTTACATAACTGGATGATAAACCTGGACTCAGGTGTGGCGGTCGCACCGGATGAAGGTTGTGCGGCAACTTATCCGATTAAAATGGATGGAGATAAGATTATGTTGTCTATTACGCCAAATGAAGGTTGTCCTAATAATTAAAAATTTATACTAACCACAACGTACACTACGCGCACTACGAAAAGATTAAATATTAATTAACTGTCATTGCGAGCGTATGAGAAGCAATCTGAACAGCTTAATAATGAATAAGATTGCCACGTCACTTTGTTCCTCGCAATGACAAGAAGCATAATTATTTATATTTTCTTTGTGTTCTTCGTGTCTTCGTGGTTCAAAATATTTTAAATATATTCCGGAGTTATTAACGATGTTGTTTGGTCGTAATCAGAAGAATCCAATCAAAATTGCCGATAAAGGTGTAGTCGACTGGAAGTACACCACCTGTGGTTACTGTTCAACAGGTTGCTCTATTGAAGTCGGGCTTGATGATAAAGGCAATGCAGTCGCAACCCGTGGTGTTGCTAGTGCCGATGTAAACCGTGGTAAATTATGTTTAAAAGGTATCTTTGAACACGAACTGTTTAATATTCCCGGTCGTGGTGATAAGCCACTAATGCGCGAGAACTATTACGATGCCTTTGAACAAACCAACTGGGATACCGCGCTGGATAAAGTAGCAGATGAAATAAAACGCATCCAGTCCGAACATGGTCGCGATGCTTTCGCAATTGTTTCGACCGGCCAGATTATGACGGAAGAGTTTTATACGCTTGGTAAGTTAGCCCGTGGTGTAATCGGAACAAATAACTATGACGGTAATACAACTTTGTGTATGGCTTCAGCCGTATCTGGCTATAAACGTTCGTTTGGTTCAGATGGCCCGCCGGGTTGTTATGATGATTTTGAGCATACTGAATGTCTGCTGGCTTTTGGCTCTAACTTACCTGAACAACATCCTATTATTTACTGGCGATTAAAGCAGGCTTTAGAAAAGCGTAAGTTTCCGGTAATCGTGGTTGACCCACGTGTCACCATGTTTGCTCAAATGGCCGATATCCATTTGCCCATCACGCCGGGTACCGATCTGGCTTTATTAAATTCACTGGCCTATGTTATTTTGGATGAAGGTCTGGAAGACCCTGAATATATTAAAGCGCATACTAACGGCTACGATGAGTTTAGAGAAACCGTTCAACATTATGACCCGGTTAGCGCATCAAAAATTTGTGGTATCGATGAAGATACAATTCGCCTCGTTGCGCGTACTTATGCAAAAGCGGGTAAAGCCATGTCTATCTGGACGATGGGTATTAACCAAAGCACGCACGGTTCGGATGGTGTTTGCGCAATTAATAATTTAAATCTTATTACTGGCAATATCGGCAAGCCCGGTGGTACCAGTTTATCCATTACCGGTCAGTGCAATGCCATGGGAACACGCGAATGGTCATCGTGTTCGGGGTTGCCGGGATACCGCGCACTGGAAAAAGAACAGGATAGAGAAGACATTGCAAAATTCTGGGGTATCGACCCGGAATTTTTCCCGAAAAAACGCGGTCTGTTTCAAACCGATATTTTTCCGGCTATCGAAACGGGGCAGATAAAAGGTTTGTGGATTATTGCAACTAACCCGATGACCTCAATGAGTAACACACCGCGTATTCGTAAAATTTTAGAGAAGCTTGATTTTCTCGTGGTACAGGATGCCTATCAGGACTGTGAGTCAAATCAATATGCTAATGTTTATTTCCCTGCCGGTGTCTGGGCAGAAAAAGAAGGTTGCTTTACCAATACCGAACGCCGTGTAAATTTAATTCGTAATGTGATTAAACCTTACGGTGATTCAAAACCAGACCTGTGGATTTTTAATCAGATGGCCAAACGTTTTGAGCAAGGTAAAAAAATTACCTTCCCGGAAACCGCCGAAGGTGTGTTTGACGAACTGCGCCAGTTATCTAAAGGCCGTATGCTCGACTACTCCGGCATGAGCTATGAAAAACTTGAAACACAAAAAGGTTTGCAATGGCCTTGCACCGAAGGTGATGAAACCGGCAGCCCGCGTTTATATACCGATGGTAAATTTCAGTATCCGGATGGTAAAGCAAAACTACTGGCCTTGCCATTTATCGACAATAACGAAGTGCCGGATGATGAATATCCTTTCTGGATGAACAGTGGTCGGGTGGTCGAACACTTCCATACCCGCACACGTACCGGCAAGGTAGGCAATATAAATAAATTTAGCCCAACGCCTTATATGGAAATGAACCCGGACTCGGCAAAAGAGTTAGGTATTGTGCATGGTGGTTATGCGCGTTTAACGTCACGTCGTGGTGACGGTGTTGTAATGGTACAGTTGACCCAGCGGGTACCGCCGAATATGGTATTTATTCCGTTTCATTTTCATGAATGTGCAAACCGTTTATCACTGGGTTTACTGGACCCGCATTCACGACAGCCTGCGTTTAAACAATGTGCGGTAAAAATAGAAGCGGTTATCGATCAGCAAGCTGCAGCAATACGCAATAAAGAAGCACGGGCTTATTAATAGTTTTTTTAACCACGGCGACATAGCGAGTACGGCGAAAAGATTTTTAGTAATTATTGCAGTAATAAAGCCGGAGTTAAAAAGAATTTCATGGCGTTCTTTGCGACTTGGCGGTTTGTAAAAAAATTAAACCACGAAGGACACAAAGAGCACGAAGAAAGCATTAAGTGGAAGGGGTAAAAAAATCCGCCGTTCTTCCCCCTCCCCAACCC
>JALTLP010000141.1 GCA_027001895.1 Chromatiales bacterium
CTTTCCGTTACTTCAAGCGTAATCGAGTCTGGGGAAACTAAATTTTCTGTCAAGGCATTTCTTACCAGCCTGACAAGTGAAGAATCGGACAAATCATGCGCTGAAAGATTTATTGATACATTCAGGTTAATACCGCGCTCAGACCATATTGCAACCTGTTTGATTGCATTATTTATTACCCACACCGTTAACAAACGTATGGTTCCGGTTTGTTCCGCCATTGGAATAAAACTGTCTGGTTCAACAAAACCATACTCAGGATGTATCCAGCGTATCAATGCCTCGCAACCCATCACCTTGTTGTCTGACAGGTTAATTTTTGGCTGGTAGTGTAGCTCGATATCATCATTTGCTATGGCTTTTTTAAGTTCGGCCATTAAATTAAGCCTGTACTTTGTAACCCTGTCGAATGCAATATCGTAAATCATAAATTCCTTATGTTCTTCCCGTGCATGATACAAACCTATATTAGCGTGTTGTATCAGCTCGTCTGGCGTTGCACCATGTTCAGGAAAATAAGAGATGCCCGCACGCACAACAATATCGAACATGGTATCCGGCAGATCGATAGGTTCAATTAAACTGGCAACACAACGGTCAATGACTTTGTTAATATCATTAATCGTCTGAAAGATTGGGACAATAATTGCAAACAGGTCTTCGCCTATGCGTGAAAGCGCCGTACCACTGGTGGCGTCCTGAATAATTGAAACAGTATCCGATGTTCTGAGAATACGCTTGAACCTGAGTGTAATCTGTCTGAGTAGTTCATCGTATTCTGCGTGTCCAATGGTATTGTTAATTTCATTGTAATTATCAAAACCCAGTATAACGACTGCCACCCTGGTTTTGTTTCGTTTACTTGCATGAAGCAGTTGCAACAAACGATCTTCAAATAAATAGCGATTGGGCAATCCGGTTACACTGTCATGTAAAAGGTTATTTTGTAACTTTTGTTCTGCCTGTTCTTTTTCCCTGACAGCGTGCATTAAAGTGTCCGTTTGTTCCGCAACAATATAATCAAGAGACTCATTTTTTAAAAGTAACTCTTTATAAAACGTACTCATGGAGACAATGGTGTTGACCCGAGCCAGCATTTCGAAATGGTCAAATGGTTTCTGAATATAATCTTTTGCGCCACTTTGCAGGACTTGTACCTTAACATCGGTGCCATCTTCACCAGTCAGCACAATAACCGGCAGGTATTCCTGGCTACACTTTTCTCTGAGATTTTTAAGGACTTCAAAACCACTCATCGCTGGCATATAAAGGTCTAGCAGCACAACATCGGGTTTATGATTTTTGTAAAGTTCCACCACATTGCCGGGTGTTGTTGTTAAGATTATATTTAAATAACCGGCTTCCTGTAATATTACCTCTATAAGATCCAGCGTTTCCTGGCTATCATCAATAACAAGGATAACTGCTTCTGTATTTTCTGCATTAAGCTTCATATCAACAACCTTCAGCTTTTTTTACATCATTTCTGACCATCAGAATTCTTTCGCAAATTATGCTTGCATCCTCTACACACTGATAAAACTCTTTCGTGTTATTTTTTTCCGACAGTTCTTCAGCTTTTTTACATACTTCATATAACTGTGGATAACCATAGTTGCCGGAAACCCCTTTAATATTATGAAATATCTGTTTAATCTCATCACTGTCTTTACTGTTAGCTGCCTGCCTGATTTCACTCATATATTGTGGTACACGGTCGATAAATTTATCCACCAGCTTACAGAATGATTCTTTGCCGTCTTTAAGTAATTCTGAATAAATTGCACCGCCATCAGTACAATCTGCCGTTATGGCTTTATCACCGGCTTTACTCTTTTCTTCTTTGTTTACCGGCTTATCTGTCAGTGCACTACTGTGTTTGTCGGTATGCAAATAACCGGACACAATTCTGTAAAACATATCCTGATCGATGGGCTTGGCCAGGAAATTATCGCAACCGGCTGCAGTACATTGTTCGATATCCTTTTTCATTGCATTTGCTGTTAATGCGACTATCGGCCGTTTATATCCCTCGTCACGTAATATTCTTGTTGCTTCCATACCATCCATAATCGGCATTTGCATATCCATCAGAATAACATCGAACTTATTTTCTCTGGCTTGCTCTACTGCTTCGAGGCCATTACTGGCGTAGCTAATATTTGCTCCCAATTTGTTAACAAAGTGTGCTATCAGCACCTGGTTATCGTTGTTGTCGTCAACAATAAGAACATTACCTTCTCTCTGACTGACATCGGTTTTATTTATAGCCGGATGCTTCGGTCTTTCTTCAGGCATGCTTTCTAGCATCTGCTTAAAATCTTTTTCTTTAAGTTTTAAAACAAATGAAAATTCACTTCCTTTATCTTGTTCACTTTTGCAATTTATTTCTCCTCCAAGTTTATGTGCAAGCTGATTTGACAGGTGCAGACCAAGCCCGGTACCACCAAATTTCCTTGTTGTTGATATGTCTGCCTGTGAAAACGGCCTGAATAATTTTTCCTGTGCCTCCTTGCTAATCCCGATGCCTGTATCTTTTACACTGAAAATAAGATTATTCTTTAAGAAACAAATGGATAACTTTACACCGCCATCACTTGTAAATTTAATTGCATTACCCAGCAGGTTTATTATTATCTGCCTGACCCTGACTGGATCAGTCTGAATATATTCAGGGAAAGGAAAGGTATAGTCCACATCAAGACTTATACCTTTTTCCGCTGCATGCATTCCATGTAAGGAAATAACTTCTTTGACCATATCAACAACACTTGTTTCCATTATCTCAATATCAAGTTTCCCGGCCTCAATTTTTGACAGATCCAGGATGTCGTTAATCATATTTAAAAGGTGTTTTCCAGAACGTTTTATTGTGTGCAGGTATTTGTATTTATCTTCATCAGATAAGTCATTGCTTTCAAGCAGTTCACTAAAGCCTATTATTGCTGTAAGGGGTGTTCTTATTTCATGGCTCATATTGGCAAGAAAGTCAGACTTTGTTTTATTTGCATGTTCCGCCCTTGTTTTTTCGGTAACAAGTTCCTGGTTACTTATTTTAAGCTTGTTTAGTGCAGCATCGAGCTGTTCAGTCCTTTCTTTTATTTTATTTTCCAGCGTAATTGCAGACTGGAATAGCGCAAATGAACCATCACTTGCATTCATATTATGTTCAACACGATTCATCAGGGCAGTGTTTATTTTTTCTGAGATCTTCAGTTTTCTTTCAATCTCCTCAATTTTTGCTTTATATTCGTTTTCTTTCATGCTTATAAACCTACCGCCACTCCAGTAAAGGTCTGGTTCATATGCATAGCATCCATTTGTTCTCCGTATGTTGAAAAACCGATCACATTATTATCTGTAAATATTTTACCGATCTGATCGACAATGTTTTTATCTTTCATTTCAAGGTTTCGTAGTATACAGTCACAACCGAATACAAAATTACATTCTCCCATTTCTTCATTGACATCTTTAAATGCTTTTTCAAGATTCGCCAGCATATCGACCCCTTTACCAACACTAAGCACTATTCCTTCATCGATTGCGCAGTAAAAGGTCAGACTTCTATCATCATTTACTTTTTGTAATGAGCGAACAAATATCTTTCCTGCAATTTTTACCGTAACAGGGTTGGTTGCGAAAACTTCCGGTGTTAACTGTTCGACTGATACACCTATCATTCTTGCAAAAACATCTGCAGCAGCTTCCCCATTAAGCTCGTAAACAATACGTTTTTCGGCATCTGCTGCGGTAACTACGATTTTTTCTTCAGATGCTTCAAAGTGTTCTGTTTTAAAAATTTTGAACGGTTTGTTGGTATTGACAAGAGCAACTGCGACTGCGTTTTTATGGAAAGCACCTTCATAAAATACATAGGTATCTTTAAAATTAACACCATCACCAGCAGAACCACCAATAATCTGTATTTCACCTAGTGCCTGGTAAAGCGAACTTGTAACAAGTTCTTCTTTCATTGACATGCCGTCAATCAGCATAAAGGCAAAACTGTTTGCAGCCGTTAAAATACTACCCTGTTTGTTATAACGTTGTGTTAGTTCATTTATCAGTGCCTGGCCCTGACCCATTTCAAACTTGTCTATCCCGCTTATACCGGCAACTTCTACATGAAAATCTTTTAGGGCGATAGATATGGCGGTTAATGAACCGTCCAGATAACCCTGGGGTGTAATTTCACCGGCTGTAGTGCAACCCATTATTTGTATTTCTGGAAAATATTCAACAAGTGACTGTGCAAGAATATCCAGATCATATTCCGGTGAGCAGTAAAACAAAATAAACTGTGCATTATCCTGTTGTAGCTGCGAATAAATTTCTTCTACTGCAAGGCGCGCATCTGCCTGTGTTGAAACAGCTCTTTTAACGCCAGTAATTTTCTTATGATTTGACATAGACCAACCCGTTTAACGACATCTGGGCAAAGACAGATCTTCTGCAAATGTTTACCCATAATGTTTATCGGCAATTACGGGATTGATCTTGAGAATTGCAGCAGCTTTGAAGGGATCTAACACCGGGCCGTACGGCCCGTATAACTTACTGATTATGCATGATATTTTTTAAGATACGTGTAATAGAACACCGGAATAACGACCAGCGTCAAAAGAGTAGACACCAATATCCCGAAAATAAGGGCAATTGCGAGGCCATTAAAGATAGGATCATCCAGAATAAAGAAGGCACCCATCATCGCCGCCAGTCCGGTTAACACAATCGGTTTGGCGCGAACCGCACCGGCACGAATAACCGATTCTTGCAGCGATATTCCTTCTGCAATTTGCTGGTTTATAAAATCAACCAGCAAAATTGAATTACGCACGATAATACCTGCCAGCGCTATCATGCCTATCATTGATGTTGCAGTAAACTTGGCACCAAGCAAGGCATGACCGGGTAACACACCGATAACTGTAAGCGGGATAGGTGCCATGATAATAAGCGGAACCATATAGGAACGAAACTGTGCAACAACCAGCAGGTAAATCATGATTAAGCCAACTGAATAGGCAATACCCATATCACGGAAAGTCTCATACGTTACCTGCCATTCGCCGTCCCACTTCAGGCTGTATTCGTATGGATTGTCTGGTTGTGAAATATATGACTGTGCAAGTGGTTTACCATAAGCAATTTTTTTATCCGATAAAACTGACGACATTGCAAACATGCTATACAGTGGACTATCCAGACTACCCGCAGCATCACCGCTTACATAAACAACCGGTAACAGATCTTTATGGTATATGGCATTATGCCGGCTAGTTTTTTCTACGCTAACAACATCACTGAGCGAAATTAACTGCCCTTGCCTGTTACGTACTTTATAGTTTAACAGGTCATTAATAC
>JALTLP010000142.1 GCA_027001895.1 Chromatiales bacterium
CCTGTAGCATGCAATAAATACGTTCATTGCCTGAGTTGGCTTTTTCTCTGCCATCAGGCGGCCAACAAAGTCTGCGCAGTGCTGTCTTGCGGTATCAATATCGCCCAGCAGGTGAAGCAGTTTCTGATAATAAGTTCGTGCATGCATATCACTGGGCTGGGTTTGTATAAGATGTTCCAGTTTTTTTAATGCCTTGTTGTAATCGCCTTCCTGTACAAGAATTTCTATATCGACCATTGCCGGGGTACGCAGTATAAACAGGCCATCACTCACCTTGTCACCCAGACTACTGGATACTTCCACATCCACACCAAAACCAATTCGCTCATGGTACTGGTATAAAACATATCCCAGCATGTTAAAAATACTCAGTACAAAAAACATTGCTATAAATGAATCAATCGTAAGATGAAAACTATCCGGGAGAATATTATTAATATAAAAAATTGTTGCACTGGCCGAACTTAACATCATCAGTACAAAAAAGTATAACAATGCATAGGCAATGCCTATGCTACGTACCGTGTGAACCAGTAAAGCAGGATTAAACGCACTGCTAAAGCTGCGTTTAACTGCAAGCAACATCACGCTTACCGGCAAAAAGAAAATAGTAACCGAGAAAACCAGATAAAAGAGGTAATCATTTTCCAGTTTAACACTGTAAGTATACGCCAGGTAATTAACCCCTATTACCAGTAAAACATTAAGTACATGTTTAAACGGCAGTTCCCAGCCCTGTGATATCATTTCAGAGGAAAAAGGTTGCGGTAACAAATAACCATGTGATGTGTCTTCAAGTACCACGTATGAGTACTTCATAAAAACCAGCAGACTAACAATAAGCGTCAGCGGGCCAAACAGGGTGTTACCCAGCGCGGCAATCAACACCGTTAACAATACCAGAATACCCAAAGGAACCGGTTGTAACGGGTACATAAAAAAATGATGCAGACGTTGCCAGAAGGGTATAACCACGTTTTCAGCACCAACCACAGTTAAAGGTGCATCACAAACCGGACAAACAGGTGTCTGCTCACTTGCCATTGGCTTGACACAATTTGTACAATAATCGATACGGCAGGCATGGCATGACCATCGCGCAGGCAGATCGTAGTGATATTTGCACGCAATTTGTGACATAGTGATAATTACTTTGTTTACGACTATCTATAAAAGTTTAGCCTATCTATAATATGTCGATTATTCAAGCGAGAACTTAAAATGAAAACACTATTACGCTCATTTATTATTCTATTTTTATTTTCGGCTGCTGCACATGCAGAACAAACCCTTGTTTCTACCGACTGGTTAGCTTCTCATATCGATAACCCTAATATCGTCCTGATAGATATGTCTGATGAAACCCAGTACCAGCGTTTTCATATTAAAAATGCCATTCAACTACCTTATCATGTTTTAAACAAGCAACTTAAAAATCGCGTGTCGTTGAGTATCGGCAGGGAAAATATTATCAAGCTGCTTGGCTTGCTCGGGGTAAGCCCGGCTACCCATGTTGTTATATACGATGATATTGGTGGCTTACATGCCGGCCGCCTGTACTGGGAACTGCAACGCCTGAATCATTCTCGTGTTTCTGTCTTAAACGGTGGACTGGTAAAATGGATACTCGAAGGCAAACCTGTTACAGCAACGCCTTTCCAGCCGAAGGGCAAAACAAACTACCGCTTAAACCGATTACCAGAAGATAAATATCTCGCTAACTTAAAGGACGTTTTACCCGACAGCCGGGATAAAAATGCACTGCTGATTGATGTACGCACTGCCGAAGAATATATGGGCAGTATCAAGCAACGTCGTAGTGGCCATATACCCGGAGCCGTGTTATGGAGCTGGGATAATGCCATCAGTTTTGATGATCAGTTTAAATTTAAACCACAGAATATTCTTAAGCAACAACTGGCCGGCATTGGCTTAAAAAATACCGAACAACCGGTTATTCTTTATTGTCACTCGGGGCATCGCGCCGCACAGGCCTACCTGACCTTGCGCAGCCAGGGCTTTAAGAATGTAAAAGTGTTTGACGGCTCTATGAAACAATACAGCATCACACCTAACGCGCCGTTGACCAAAGGCAAGCAACCTTAAAAAATCTAGTCAGCTAAAACAGTCCGGTCTCTGGCCCAGTCGCGCAAACGGGCAATGGGTTCAGCCATGACGACCGACAGTGGCCGGGTTTGTTTAATCGCTTTAAGTATCATCGCATCGTTCACTGTTTCATTTTCGGCATGTGAGGCATAAAAAGCAGAGACGATTGCCTGCTCTATTTCAGCGCCGGAAAAACCCTCTGCCTGTTTTGCCAGGTCACCAATATTAAACAGGGCCGGATTCAGTTCCCTGCGTCGCAGGTGAATTTCAAAAATATTCATACGCGCTGCGTGATTGGGTAAATCAACAAAAAAGATTTCATCGAATCGCCCTTTACGAATAAGTTCCGGTGGCAGTGCTTCAATATTATTCGCCGTTGCCACCATAAACACCGGTTTTATTTTTTCTGACAGCCAGGTTAATAATGTTGCCAGTACACGCTGGCTGGTTCCACCGTCACTCTCTGATGTTCCCAATGCTTTCTCAATTTCATCCACCCAGAGTACACAAGGCGCCATCACTTCGGCAGTTTTCAGTGCCTTACGTAGATTCTTTTCGGTTTCACCATGATACTTGTTAAACAAGGCGCCAAAGTCCAGATGTAATAACGGCAAGCCCCAGATACCCGCTACCGCCTTTGCAGCCAGTGACTTACCGCAGCCCTGTACACCAAGTAATAACATACCCTTTGGTGGCTTGAGTCCGGGCACGTCACCAATAAATGCTTTTTTGCGCTGCTCCAGCCAGCGTTTAACATTTTTAAAACCACCAACGTCTGAAAACTTTTCTGTTTCATATTCGAACTGTAAAACACTGCCACTGTTAAGCAACTCGTACTTTGCTTTTAATACTTCGGGTATGTCGGCATCGGTAATGGCACCGTCGTTGTAAATGGCTTTACGCGCAAGTCTTCTGACTTCGGTTAAGCTCAGACCGGTTAAATTGCCAAGCAACATTTCATAGGCCTGCTTATCCGCCTTTACCCGTCTGCCATTGTTTTCTGCCGTCCAGCTATCTGCAATATTTTTAACCTGTTCCGCAATTTTTATTTTATCCGGCATGCTTAACTCGAAGTTTGCATTGAAATGGCTGAGTTCTTCCGGAACAGACAGCTCATGACTGAGCAAAATAACCGTACGCGGTGCATCGGTATAACTGATAGCAATATCTTTTAATAAGCGAACATGTAAGGGATCTTCGAGGTAAGGATGAAAATCGGTCAGTACATATACCCCAGGGTGCAGGCTTGCCTTGATATGGCCAAGCACATCCTGCGGTTGCGTGTTATGACGCTGTGGGGAATAACCTTCTTCAAGCCGCAATAAACCTTCGGTAATACTCCAGCGGTAAAGCGGTGTAAAAAGTTTGGAGGTAACGTTTTTTAGTAGCTCCATTGCACGGCGTTCTTCTTTCGTTTGTAACGAAATAATCGGCACACGTGACTGGATCAATAAACCTAAATCGTGAGAGTCCTTCATAACCCGTTCGTTGTTATTGTTATACCCTGAAATAATATAGAAATCATACTAACTGACTAACAGCAGGTATATCAAATAAAGAAAACCTTCCCTTGTTATTCGTATGAATCAGAGTGTTCGAATCAGCGCCCTGGAATTAATTCCACTGAATTAATTCTAAGGGAAGGTGCAAGCAAAAATGGCAGCCTGGCTTAAAAACCAAACTCCCGGCCAGCTCCTTGAGAACGAAGTTAACACGGAAGTAAAATCAGGTGGCTAAAATTATAACAGAGATATTCGCTCGCTGCAGGGCGGTAACGTGGCATGCTTGTCTGAATAAGCATTATTATCTATTAATATCAATAAGATATGCTATTTGTATAAACGTATTTAAACCCTGAAGTTATAAATAATTGAATTTAAACAGTAAATACGCAGGTTGCTTTGCTCAGTCCCTGAAATTTTCATACTGCAAGGGGACTTCAAGTTTCGCTCCTTTAAGCAAGGCAATGACGGCCTGCAAATCGTCGCGCTTTTTACCGGTTACCCGTAATTTCTCGCCCTGAATGGCTGTTTGCACCTTGAGTTTTGCGTCTTTAATCAGCTTAATCATTTTCTTTGCATCCGCCTGCTCGATGCCCTGCCTGAGTTTAATCTGCTGTTTAACCTGCTTGCCCTGAGCGATGGGTTCCTGAGGATCCATACAAACTATGTCGATACCCCGCTTGTGCATTTTATTCTGTAAGATATCGAGCATTTGCTGTAACTGGAAATCAACATCGGCTTTCATATTGATACTGTCATCCTGCCGCTCAAATTTGGCATCCACTCCCCTGAAATCAAAACGGGTAGAAAGTTCACGATTGGCCTGATCGACCGCATTGGTTACTTCGTGCATATCAAGCTCAGAAACCACGTCAAATGATGGCATAATATTCTCTCTTTAAAAATCAATAACCTGAAAATGTTTTATAACGATGATAATCAATACACTCATATAAAACAATATCTTAGCACTACAGCATCACATCCCCTCGTTGGTATACAAAATGCAACGTTCAAAAATATTAATTTAAATGTAAATGCCACTTATGTAGACTCGATTACAAAACAAAAATGAATTATTGAGTATACTTTGGGTTACGCAGCAGGCAAATTCTCAGGTTGTTAGAAGATGATGTCATATATTAGAAAATCATTATTGAGCATAGGGCTTGTAACCGGGTTAACTGTTACCTTGAGTGGTTGTGCCTCTATACAAAATACTCAACTGGCTTACCGCTGCAATTCCAATATAAGCGCCGTAACTGCCGAGCTTGAAAAGGCCAGCAAAGAAGCTAACAAGCAGTCGATATTATGGTCAAGAGCAAACAGCCTGATTGCTGCTGCTAGAATCCAGCAAAAGTCCGAAGAATTTCCCGGCTGTATTAATAAAACCGCTCAGGCTCGTCACTATATTAACCGCAGCCTGCAGGTTTCCTCTCTGTAACCTCAGGCTTCTATAAATCTGCTAAACTTTGCCATGCCTGTATGCTAAAGTCTGGCATTTTTAAGAAGTAAGGCTGTTATAAGCAATGTCTAAAATTACAAAAAACATACTTAAAATTACAATCGCTGTCGTTTTTACCGGTGTTTTCTTCCAGGGTTGTGCCGCGGTACATAGCGCCAGGCTGGCTGACCAATGCCGAACAGGTCTGGCTACAGCAAACGCTGAACTGGAAAAAGCAAAAGTAGATGGTTTTAGCAGTACGGTTGCCTGGACCAAAGCG
>JALTLP010000143.1 GCA_027001895.1 Chromatiales bacterium
CCGGCAAAAAATAATTTTTCGGATGCGGCTTTACGTGTTCCTTTTTTGGCCGACTTTGCAGATGCAGCCAGCACACAAGGCGGTCATAACAATCGATACTGGATTGCCGTTCTGGCAACACTGGCATGGTGCCTGCTGATTCTTGCTGCAACACGCCCCCAATGGTTAGGCGATTCTGTCGCCCTTCCCGTCAGCGGTCGAGATCTGATGATGGCAGTTGATCTTTCAGGTTCAATGCAAATTGAAGATTTTACAATTAAAAACCGAACGGTCAACCGGCTTGCTGCAACCAAATATGTGGCCAGTCGCTTTATCGAACAACGTGTTGGCGACCGACTTGGCCTTATTCTTTTTGGTCGTCAGGCCTACCTGCAAACACCGCTTACCTTCGACAGGAAAACCGTTAAAACATTATTGCTCGAAGCTGAAATAGGGCTTGCTGGTCAGGAAACAGCAATCGGTGATGCCATCGGTCTGGCGGTTAAACGCTTAATTAAATCCAGCACTAATAAACCAACAGACAAAAAAGAAGCCAAAGTGCTCATACTCTTAACCGATGGTGCGAATACTGCGGGCACTATCGAGCCAGTCAAGGCAGCAGAACTTGCCGCATTGAATGATTTAAAAATTTATACCATTGGTATTGGTGCCGATGAAATGTTACGCCGTTCATTTTTTGGTACACAACGTATCAATCCGTCAGCTGATCTGGATGAAGACACCTTGACGGCAATCGCGGAAAGAACAGGTGGCCGCTATTTTCGCGCCAGAGATGTCAAGCAATTACAGGAAATTTACAACCTGCTTAACAAGCTTGAACCTACCGAAAAAGAATCGCAATATTTCCGTCCGGTTAGTGCTTTATATTACTGGCCTTTATCTGCTGCAGTCTTGCTGGCATTTATGATTGGTTTTTTCAAACTGCTACCTTTCAGTTTTCCAGCACGGTCTCAGAACACTTTTTTATCTCGGGGCAGTAACGCTTAATGGCTTTATTCAATTCACTCACTGATTTCTTTCAGGCCTTGCATTTCATAAGGCCTGCGTGGTTTTTTGCCTTTATCCCGCTACTGTTATTAATCCTGCTTCAATTTAGAAACCAGAAACTAAGTCGTAGTTGGCAATCGGTTATCGACCCCAGGCTCTTGCCGCATTTATTGGTTGAACAAACAAGCCGGCAATCCTCTCGCTCAGGTCTGCTGATATTTATTGTTGGGTTGCTTGTTATTATTTCGCTTGCCGGCCCCGCCTGGGAAAAACGACCTCAACCTGTTTTTAAGGAGCAATCTGCGCTGGTTATCGCTCTGGATCTTTCCCGCTCTATGGATGCAGGCGACATAAAACCTTCCCGTCTTACACGGGCACGGCATAAAATAATTGATATTTTAAAACGGCGAAAGCTTGGCCAAACCGCATTGCTTGTTTATGCCGCGACGGCGTATACCGTCACACCACTCACCGATGATGTTGCCACAATAACCGCACTGTTGCCCAGCCTCACAACCGACTTAATGCCATCACAGGGCAGTCGAACTGATATGGCAATAAAAATTGCACAACAACTGCTTGCCAATGCAGCTGTTAAACATGGGGATATTCTTCTGGTAACAGATGCTGTTGAACCCGGTGCCCTTTCCGCTATAAAACAAGCTGCACAAAAACATCGTATTTCTATTCTTGCAATTGCAACCAGGGATGGGGCGCCGATTCCCCAGCAATATGGCGGGTTTGTAAAAGATAATCGCGGTGCTATCGTTATACCAAAACTTGATATTTCAGAATTACAAAAAGCCGTGCAATCAGGCAAGGGTTATCTGAGCTTGATCAGCCCCGATGATGCTGATATTAACACGCTGTCATCACTGTTTAATAACAATCGATTTGAGTCAAAAAAATCCGGTAAAAAGTCTGATCTGAAAACTGACAGCTGGTATGAACAGGGAGCCTGGCTATTACTTCTGGTTATTCCTTTATCGTTACTTTTTTTCAGACGTGGCATTTTATTTGCCCTTGTATTTATTGTGGTACAACCACCTCAACCTGCTAATGCCGGTAATCTATGGGATGCATTATGGTTCAACGCTGATCAACGTGCCGAAAAATTATTACGCGAAAACAAACCACAGCAGGCGGCTGAACTTTTCAAAGATAAACGCTGGAAGTCTTCTGCATATTATAAAAACAAACAGTATCAAAAAAGTATTACTGAACTTGAAGGTATCAATACTGCGGATGCACATTATAATCGGGGCAATGCTTTTGCTATGTCAGGCGATATTGAAAAAGCAATTGAAGAATATGATGCTGCACTAAAACTGCAGCCGGATCATGAAGATGCAGCCTATAATAAAAATCTGTTGATAAAAAAACAATCACAACAAAACAAGCAGTCTTCTTCAAAGGATAACCAGAACAGTTCACAGCAGGATAATAACAGCCAGTCCAGTCAGTCTGACAACACTCAATCAAAGAACAATAACAGCAAACTATCTGAACGCTCGCAGAATAACTCAGCCAGCAATAGTAAAAACGTTCCGGGTAAGGACAAGGCAGAAAATGATCCTGAACTGGCCAGGGAAAACCGCTCTGACAAAAAAGGCACCGACAAAAAAAACAGCCCGGCTAAAAAACCTGCTGAATCCGGAGAAGACAAGGAACAAAAACAAACACAGCAAATTACCCGACAATGGCTAAGACAAATAACAGACGATCCTGGTGGTTTACTCAGAAACAAATTCAAATATCAATATCAACGTCAGGACAACAATGCACCCGAAAACAAAAAGTGGTAACCCCAAAAAAAAACAAGATGAGTTTAATATGAATTTACATCACACAAACAGAGCATTACTCGTATTCATCCTGCTGTTATCCAGCCCATTGCTCTATGCCGCAACCATCACCGCCCAGCTCGATGTTTCGCCAGTTATCATCTCAGATACTTTTCGTCTGATTTATTCTGCTGAAGGTACTGTTGATGACGAGCCGGATTTTTCACCCATAAATAAACATTTTGAAATACTCGGCACATCTCAAAGCAATAATATCAGTATGATAAACGGTGAGATCAAGCGTACAAAAAAATGGATTCTCACCCTGGCGGCTAAAAACACCGGTACCTTTATTATACCGGCAATCAGATTTGGCTCCGACCTTGCACCTGAAGTTGAAATTACCGTCAAACCAACCCCAACATCGGCCAATAATCCGTCGGCAAACTTTTTTGTTGAGTTGGAAGCATCAAAAAAAATGGCTTATTTACAGGAGCAGGTTATTGTTACTGCCCGTTTACTGATTGCAAGAAATATCAGCAGCTACCAGTTTAGTGATCTGCGGATTGATGATTCAGATACTATCATCAAACCGCTTGGTAAGGACAGGCAATATAAGACTTATCGGGGCTCAAAACAATTTGTCATTATCGAAAAACAATTTGCCATTTTTCCGCAGCACCAGGGCAAACTCACGATTCAGCCATTCGTCGCCGAAGTTGCTATTCCTGACAGCAATTCACGTGGCGGTTTTTTTATCGATCCTTTTAATACCTATACAACAAAAAAACGCATACAAAGTAACAAGCTGGATATCAATGTTCTTGATATTCCGGCATCCTTCAAGGCAAAACACTGGCTACCCAGTTCTTCTTTAAAGCTTATAGAAGACTGGCCGACAAATAAAACGTTTACCGCAGGTGAACCCATAACACGAACCCTCACCATCATGGCGGATGGGCTCACCTCGGCACAACTCCCAGCGCTTGATAGCCTTGCCATACCAGGTTTAAAACAATATCCCGACAAGCCTGTTCTTGAAGACGAGACGAACGGCAAGGGGATATCATCAATACGCAAGGAAAAAATCGCCTTTATACCAACAAAGCCAGGCAGCTATACACTACCTGCTATCGATCTGCCCTGGTGGAATACTAAAACACAAAAGATTGATATTGCCCACCTGTCCACACGAACCTTTACCGTTAAACCTGCAGCTACATCGGCTCAACCCCCAATAGTACAACAACCAATTCCAGCCTCACCGGAATCAGGCACGGCTTCTGCAACATACAGCACAGCACAGAATGACACACAAACAAGTTCCATCTGGCAATGGGTAAGTATTTTACTCTTTATCGCGTGGTTAATCACATTCAGCCTGTTGATTAAAACACTACGCTCATATAACAAACAATCGGACAAAACGGATAACAGCAAACAAACATTATCCAAAAGCCTGAAACTTCTAAAAGAATCCTGCGAGAAGCAGGATAAACAAGGGACAAAGTCTGCGTTACTAAACTGGGCTAAAGCAGTCTTTACCGAACAAACGCCACCGAAGAACCTGACCGAACTTGCAAACAGTCTTGAACCGGAAATAGCCGACAAGATTATGGCGCTAAATACCGCTCTGTATAGCCTCGAAAACAGAACATGGAAATGTGATGGTTTATATAATCTATGCCGTAACTATAAACCCAAAGTGAATACTGTCACTAAAAAATCAAACAGTGCACAGTTGGAGTCATTTAACGCGCCTCGTTCATAAATAAAAACTAAACATAGTGATCTATCAGCAGAAAACTGAACAGCAACATTAAATACACTATTGAATAGCCAAAGGTCTTCATTGGCATGCCTTTTAATTCAGGATTTTGCATTCTTATCGCATAGTATAAAAAGATTCCACCCAGAACAACGGATGATGTCAAATAGAGTAAACCACTCATTTTTGTTAAAAATGGAAATGCTGTTACAACCAGTAACAGGATAGTATATAACAATACCTGCAAGCGGGTAAATTTTACACCATGCGTTACCGGTAACATCGGAATACCCACTTTTGCATAATCATCTTTTTTTGCAATTGCCAGCGCCCAGAAATGTGGCGGAGTCCAGACAAAGATTATTAAAAACAAAATTAAAGAATCAACTGTTACTTCATTTGTCACCGCTGCCCAACCAAGCACAGGTGGGGCTGCACCCGCAGCGCCACCTATAACTATATTTTGTGGAGTTGCATGTTTCAAATACAAAGTATAAATAAAAGCATAACCAATCAAAGATATAAAGGTTAGACCTGCGGTTAATGTATTCACCAGGAAAACCAGCATAGCCATTGCAATAAAACCAACAATACTGGCAAAAATTAATGCCTGTTTTTGATTGATACCACCGGTGATTAAAGGCCGATCTTCAGTACGTTTCATTTCTGCATCAAATTTTTGCTCCACAATCTGGTTGATTGCAGCAGCTGATGCCGCAGCCAGGCCGATACCAAGTGTGCCAAATACAGCTTCAATTAAAGGAAGGT
>JALTLP010000144.1 GCA_027001895.1 Chromatiales bacterium
TGCGCAAAGCGGGTCTGGCCTGCACCCAGATGATCGTTTTCAATAAGAATGACCTGGTAACCCTGTTGACGTAACTCAGCCAGCAACCATAAACCTGCCACGCCACCACCAAAGATAACAACATCGCATTTAAGTGGGTGTGTAATCATATAGTTTTATTTTTATAGTATGGGTTAAAGAAAAATAAAAACGCCGCTTAATCTTTCTTGTCTGTCTCACGGATGGAGCTGATAATTTCGGTTGTCGAAACACCATCGATATAGGTTAGCACCTGCACTTCACCACCGGCTTCACGCACACAGTCGCCACCGGGAATTTCATCCACCTTGTTATCGCCTCCTTTCACCAGGATGTCAGGAGATAACTTGCAGATTAAACGGGTGGGTGTGTCTTCATAAAAAGGTACAACCCAGTCAACACATTCCAGTGCGGCTAACATGCGCATACGTTTTTCCATCGGGTTAACCGGGCGGTCTTCACCTTTAAGGCGTTTAATGGAATCGTCGTCGTTGACTGCAACAATTAAACGGTCACCAAGTTGCGCCGCTTCTTCAAGGTAAGCCACATGGCCGGTATGCAAGATATCGAAACAACCATTGGTCATTACAATTTTTTCACCACAGGACTGGGCTTGTCTGGCAAGGTGTAGCATTTCATCTTCATTCATTACACCACGTTGTACCGCATGAGTCTGACGCATGGCATTTTTTAATTCCTGCTGATTAACCGTTGCCGTACCAATTTTATTCACCACCACACCCGCAGCCAGGTTAGACAATACCGTTGACTCGGACAACTCAACACCGGCCGCTAAACTGGCTGCTAATACCGAGATAACCGTGTCACCGGCACCGGTAACGTCATACACTTCGCGGGCACGGGTGGGTAAGTGCAGGGCTTCTTTACCGCGTTGCAATAAACTCATGCCTTTTTCGCTACGGGTTACCAACAAGGCACTTAAATTGAGCTCTTCGATTAAGGCCATGCCCTTGCTAACAATATCGTCTTCGTTGTGGCAGCGGCCAACAACCTGTTCAAACTCGTGCAAGTTGGGGGTAATAATAGTTGCGCCTTTATACTTATTAAAGTCTGAACCTTTCGGGTCGACTAACACCGGTATTTGATGTGCGTTGGCCTGCTCTATAAAACGCTGGCAGTCCTGTAAAGTGCCTTTGCCATAATCAGAAAGCACAACCGCACCGACATGACTGATATTTTTATTAACTGTATCAAGTAACTGTTGGTCATCGTGGTGGGGAAAACCGTCTTCAAAGTCCAGCCGTATTAATTGCTGGTTGCGACTGAGCACACGTAATTTTGTAATGGTGGCGTGATCTTTGTCCTTGCTAAAAAGTGGTGTCACCCCGGCCTGCTTCATTAGGTTATTTAAACTTTTTGCTGCGTCGTCGTTACCGGTTAAACCTACAACCGAAGCATGTGCACCTAGCGCTGCAATATTAATTGCAACATTACCGGCACCACCGGCACGTTCTTCGATATCACCTACTTTAACAACCGGCACCGGTGCTTCTGGTGATATGCGCGAAGTCTCGCCCATCCAGTAACGATCCAGCATTACATCACCCAGCACTAATACATGGGAAGATTCGAATTGAGGGATTTCAGAAATCATAGAATAAAACCATATACGGATAGAGAAATAATTTGCAACACCGTTATTATGCTACCAACTATGCAAACAATGAGAGACAAGAGAACAAGGCGCAGATTAACGAACAAACGGAATTGGCTTACTGCCAATGAGTATTGAGAGTTAATCTGCAACACCGTTATTTCGTCACTAACTATGCGGATAACGAGAGGCTAAAGTACAAGGCAGAAACCGACGAAATAGCGGAGTTTGCACTAGCAAATGAGCATGTTGAGGAGGTTTCTAACACAGTAATTTAGCCTCTCGTTATTCGCTACTTAAGAATATAGACAGCACCACAATACGGACACCTGGCCTCTCCAGTATCTTCAATAGGCAAAAAAACACGCGGATGCGAATCCCATAAACTGCTGCCCGGCATGGGGCAGTGCAGTGGTAAGTCACTTTTCGTGACTTCGTAACGTGCTGCGGCATTCGGCGTTTTTGCTTTTGTCTCTGCCATTGTTAACTCCTTATCGATAATTCTTTTATTTTTTACTTTACAAAGGTCAGCCAGTCGAGATGTTTTTCCATTCGACCATGTACCAGATCAAAATACAGTGACTGCAATTTTTCAGTAACAGGCCCACGCGAACCACTACCAATGCTACGACCATCGAGTTCACGAATCGGGGTCACTTCGGCGGCGGTACCTGTAAAGAATGCTTCGTCTGCAATATAAACTTCGTCGCGGGTAATGCGTTTTTCTTTTACATCTACACCCATTTCATCGGCCAGTGCCATGATGGTTTCCCGAGTAATGCCTTCGAGTGCCGAAGTGAGCTCAGGTGTGTAAATAACACCATTGCGAACAATAAAAATATTCTCGCCACTGCCTTCAGCAACATAACCGTCTACGTCGAGCAATAGCGCTTCGTCGTAACCATCACGCAGGGCTTCCTGTAATGCCTGGGTCGAGTTCATATAATTACCATTGGACTTTGCCTTGCACATGGTAATGTTGACGTGATGACGGGTAAACGACGAAGTACGAATACGAATACCTTTTTCAATTGCTTCTGCACCGAGGTAGGCTCCCCATTCCCAGGCAGCGACCATGGTATGTACTTTTAAGTTGTCTGCTCGCAGGCCAATGCCCTCCGCCCCGTAAAAACACATGGGGCGAAGATAGGCCGAATCCAGATTATTGTCTTTCACCGCAGCAAGCTGGGCGGCGTTTAATTCGTCCTTGCTGTAAGGAATTTCCATGCCAAGAATTTTGGCAGAATTAAACAGCCGGTTGGTGTGTTCTTCCAGTCGAAATATCGCCGTACCCTGATCCGCATGGTAAGCACGCACACCTTCAAAGACACCGGTACCGTAATGCAGTGTATGCGTTAAAACATGGATTTGCGCCTCACGCCAGGGCAGCATTTTTCCATCAAGCCAGATAAAACCGTCACGATCAGCCATCGACATGGCAAATTTCTCCTTTTTATACCTTTAATATATAGACAAGCTGCGTATTATAGCCCGATTACGAGGCAAAATGAGAGTGTTAATGTCTAATATTTAAGCCCGATTTTTAAAATGCGAACCGACCCTAACGCCTGAATTCTTCATTAAAATACGCGATAACAAGGTCTTTTTTGCTCGCCGAATCGATAAATTCTGCCAGGGTATACTTTTTCCCGTTTACCTGTGCAAAAACCGTATAATTTATTTTATGTTTACCTCCTCTGTTAGACGAGCTCGATACCCGGCTGTCTACTTTGCTGATGTTCTGGTAAGGAATCACTTTGTCTACCAGGGTAAAAAACAGAAATTTCTTCCGGTAGTGCATACTGATACCATCAAGTTTTACAGAAATAGAATTAAACATCGAATAGATACCGGCAAACATCACAGCAAAACCAATCAGACTGAATATACCTGCCATAAAATACAGCATTGCACCGTCTGTTTTTGCCTGCTGCCACAGAAACAGGCCAATACCTGCAAAAAGGCCGCCAAAAATAATGCCACTAAAACTGTAGGCCGGCTTGCGAAACATGGGGAAATTTAATTGCTTAATCACACCATTTTGAGTTAATGGCAGCAACGACTCTGCGGTAATTCTTTCCACACCCGTGGGTAATACCTCGGTTGAGTCAATATTTAAATGGTTTGATTGTTGAGCAGTTTGATAAACCGGTATTTCAAAATGACGATTTAAATCTGGCCCGTCCATTTCTGATTCCAACGTTAAGCGCCACAAATGATAACTGTCATCGTGTTCCTCACTCGATGGCAAATTATCCGGCACATCAAAACAAAAGGAAACATTCAGACTGTTGGCCGCCGGACTAACCTGTGCATAACCTTCGTCCTGCCATCGGGGTCTTTCATTACGTGATCTGTTTTTACCGGAACCGGACATATAACTGTAAATGCAACTTAAGGTTACTTTAAAAACCTGTTGCGGATTATAGCGGGTATTGATTTTAATCGTACCACCCACCTGTCCGCCAATGCTGCCTGGGTATGGGTCCATGGTTAAAGGGGTATAACCAAAACGTTTCCACTGCCGGGTTGCACGTATTGCCCAGTAAACAAGCCCAATGCCAACCACAGGAAAAATCAATCCTGCTACAGCATTATAATTTTGCTTATAGAGAATTTCGGGAACAATTTTTATTGCCGCAGGAAAACTGATTGCATTCCAGAAAATAGCAAAACCCCAGATTCCATACATACCAACTTTAGCATTTGATTTGATTTCACCGTTTTTCCATTCAGGTCGGCTCAACCAGGGTTGTGATTGTGCCGCCACAGAAGATGAAACGGTCGATGAGTTTGATTTTTTTAAACTGAAATAAATCAGCATAAAACCAACGCCACCAAAAAAAACAACAAAAATCATTTTAAAGGCAATCATGCCCCAGCGAACATTACGACTAAGTACCGAGTCTTGTGGTGCATCCGGGTTATACCAGACTTCCAGCGGGTAATGATTGCGAAACGCCTGTCTTAAATGCTGCTGCATTTTTGTCTGAAAATCACCGATATTATCGGCTCCGTCCATTATGGCAACGCGATCATTAACATATTGCTGGCCATTAACCGTGTATTGATAACGTGCTGTTGCCAGTTGCGTATCTGAATCTGTGCTGAAACTTTTATCGATGTCGACCGCCAGTAGTTTAGCCTGGGTTGAACGCCATGATTGCATACGCCAGCCATCATATAAATCTGGCACCACCGTTTTGACTAAAAAAAACATCCCCGCAGTAAAAAAAATCAGGCCAAACAAAATCGCAGCCCAGTTACTCGCCTTTTTTGATCTTATATTGTATTGCAACATCTGTTTGTTCTACCTTTTTTATTCTGAAAATATTTTAGCCCAGATTAAGCGTACCGCTTCTCGTTGACGACTGTATTTATCCACGGGAACAAAGCCTTTTTGCTCCTGTAATGCCAGCCTGTGCAATCGTTGCCGGTATTTTTTATAGACCGTGGTTAAACACTCTGCATCATCTGCTGACAACTTACCAATTTTTTTCAGCCCTTCGAGCAGACGAACATTATCGGTGTATTCACATAATGCCGGGTGTTGGTTAGACCATGCCAGCACACCGAACTGCACGATAAATTCTATATCAACCAGCCCGCCGATTCCCTGTTTTATATCAAACTGCTGCGGGTTATCTTTGCTCAATGCATGACGCATTTTTTC
>JALTLP010000145.1 GCA_027001895.1 Chromatiales bacterium
GGAATCAACTTGACACAGTGGCCAAGCGTGGTCAGTTCACGTGCCCAATAGGTACTGCTGGCACAGGCTTCCATCCCAACAAGGCAGGGTTCAATTTGGCTAAAGAAGTGAAGCAGTTCTCGGCGTTTCAGCATTTTCTTTTTAACCACTTTACCTTGTTGATTGCAGCACACGGTATGAAATACATTTTTTGCTAAATCCAGTCCAATTATTGTAATCTTCATCATGGTCTCCTCTTTCTTTGTTTGATGAGTGTTGATGATATCTCCATCATGGCGCATTGTGACGCCGAATTAAAAGGGGGAGGAGACCATGTTATCGAGCTCACGAAGTGAGCGTGGCAATCTTGTTGTAAATCAAAAAAAGATTGCTTCGTCGTTTCACTCCTCGCAACGACAAAAAGAACATTGTGAACGCACAAGGCGAGATGCTTTTCTATGTTTGTCATTGCGAGCGCACGAAGTGAGCGTGGCAATCTCGCTCTTATATTATAAGGGCAGTAGGTAAGTGTGAAATCAGGGTTTAAATGGCTCAAGTTTGTTGTTGCTGTCTTCTTCTTTGGTGCTTTCTGTTTTCTGTTTATACTGTTTACATAGGTTATAAATACCATCGCATTTCCAGATTGTATCATCGGCACTGTATAAGGCTTCGTTTAACCGTAATATTTTACTCTTTAGTTCTTCGTCCAGTAGTTCGGCCAATTCAGCAAGGTTAATGGGCGGCTTGTCACTAAAAATTACTTTTCCCCAGCGTAATAATGCCGTTTTTGTTTCCTGTGCATTGTTCCTGTTACAGGCTGACTTGATAACATTTAGTGCATTACTCAGAGACAGGTTGTTTTCAACATGGTTTTGTTTATTTCGAACTGGTTGTTTTTTACTTCGCAGCAACAATACAAGCGTAGCTAACCACAATATTAAAAATAACAGGCTTAACCAGAACCAGTAAGCCTGGGTTAATGAACTGCTGTTATTGCGAAGCGTTGTTGTATTGTTATTCGTTAATGGTATTTTGTTGGTATTTAAATCCAGTTGTTTCTGCTGGTTAAATTGAGGTGTATTGTTGATCGGGTTTGCAGAAGGCAGTACCTTGAAACTTCGTGCTGAAATATGTGCAATATCAATTTTATTCTTTTTAGTATTCCACCACGGAATATCAATTGCCGGTAAGGTGTATGTCCCAGCATGAGTGGGGATAAGTGCTATCTTCTGCTTGCGTGTAGCATTGATACCTGTGGTTTGTTTACTATTATTTAAATAGGGTTTATCCGGGTATTGTTTTAGCCCCTTAATATCAGGCAGGTTTAACTCAGGTAATTGTTCGGCTATTTGCTTATCTGCAATAAGAGTTAATGTTCGGGTAATGGGTTCGCCCGCCCGGAAGGTAGTATTGCGTGGCCAGTTTTCGATAAGTTTTAGCGAAGGTGTTGCTATCCAGTTATTGCCACTAAAAGATTTTGGAATATCTTTAATGTTAATTGTTAATTCCTTGCTACGAACCCTTTTTGTTGTTGTGCTGGCATTAAACGGGTCAAAGAAGCGGCCACTGGAACGGCGGGTAACTATACCAATTTCAGCCAGGAGAGACTTTATTTTCAGTTTACCACTGGCCTGTGGAAAAATGGCGTATTTTCTTTCAAGCACAATATAGGGTTTTGTACCCAGATAGGTTTTATATTGTTTGTCATCGCCTAGTTGTTCGATAATTGTATCCTGATTGTTTGTATTAATATCTCCAAACTGGTAGCTGTTAATATTTTGTGCAACATATAATTTTGCAGTTAACAGTACCTGTTGCTGGATAAACGCAGATTGAGTTGAGCTTTCAAGTTTTATAAAAAAGTCCTGTGTGGGTGATGCTGTACCGGAAACGGGAACCTGCTTTACAGTTACTTCAACCTCTGGTGCCAAATCTGTACCAAAAGCCACCGGAGGAATACGGTAGGTGCCGGTTTTGGTAGCGATAAGTGTTAGTGTCCATTGCTGGGTTCGCTTAAAGCTGCCATTTATCATGCTAATATTATTACTGGTTTGAGTGCCCAGAATATCAAAATATTTTTTTACTGGTGAAAAGTCAGGGTCGTTATCAACTGAACCTTCGGCTGTATAGGTCAGGTGAAAAGAGTCATTAACCAGTACCGGGTTTATATCCAGTTGCGCAGATATTGTTGCAGCAAAAACCGCCTTGTTAAAAAAAAGTATTATTAACAGGATAAAGAACGGTTTTAGTGTTTTTATGCTGTTACCAGGTTTGTTTTTCATTTCCATGTTTTTGCCTGTTGTATTGATACCTGAACTTGTTACGCATTAATCCACCCGGATCATCAGGGATACGACGTAGCCACTGCTTTGTGATTCGTTGTGCTTTTTTATCTTCAGCGTCTTGTTGTTGTTTTTCAGCAGAAGCAGATTCCTTGTTCGGTTTATCACCTTTAGCCTTATCCTGTTTTTGAGCTTCTGCGGTTTGTTTGTTTTGCTCTTTTTGTTCATCAGATTTGGTTTTTTTATTTTTGTCTTTATCAGCACCTTGTCCAGCAGTTTTATCTTGTTGCTGTTGTTTTTGTTTGTTGCCTTGCTGTTGCTGATTCTGGTTCTGGCTTTGCTGGCCTTTATTATCTTTTTTCTGCCCCTGTTTGCTTTTGTCAGTTTTATTTTTATCAGAGTTTGATTTTGATTGACTCTGCTTTTCCGATTGCTGGTTCTTATTATTTTTGGACTTCTGGGACTGTTGCTGCTTTTCTAGCAGTTGCTTGTTAAACTGTGCATCTTTATGTTGTGGGTTTAATTTTAAGGCTTCTGCATATTCTTTTATCGCCTGCTCGGTTTGTCCAAGCTGGGCATAGGCATTGCCCTTATTATAGTGTGCATCGGCTGTTTCAATACCTTCGAGATTTTTAATGGTTTGCTGGTACTGTTTACTCCTGTAACTGGCTGCTGCTTTCCATTGTGGATCTTTAAAAAGTTTTGCTGCTTCTGCCGCTTGTTTTTGTTGCAGTTTTTTAGCGGCCTGTTGGTCTGGTGTTTGCCAGAGATTTTCCCAGAAGGTGCCGGCCTCGGCCGTATGTGGCTGTTGCAGTAAAACAAAGGCCAGCACAAAGATAATGCCTTTACGAAAAAAATACAGACTAAAAGGTAGTATCAATAATAATAACCACGGGCCTTGTTCATACCAGCTATCTGCTTGCAGATTTGTAGAGCTTTTATCCTGCTCGGCTTCAAAGCGTGACTTGTTAAATATAGCCGTAAGGTTGCTAATGTCAGTGTCATCAGCCGATATGATACTAAACCGGCCTTTCCCCAGTTTGTGAAACTGTTGCAGTTGTTTTATATCAAGCATGGGTACTACTATTGCTCCGTGGTTATCTTTTACAAAACCACCTGAAGGTAAGGGGATGGGGGCACCCTGTTCAGTTGCAACTGCAAGAATGGATATTCGGTGTTTGCTGGCAATTTTTTTAAACGCTTTTGTAGCAGATTTTTCGATGTCGTCAGTGACCAGTAAAATATCACCGTGTTTTATTGCCGCATTATTCAGTAAGTTTGCGGCAAGTTGTATGGCTTTATCGGTTCGAGTACCTTGTGCAGGCATCATTGCTGTGGAAAGACTCTCCAGCAACGCTGTTATAGTTGCGGTGTCATCGGTTAAGGGGCTAACAACAAACGCCCCGGCGGCATAGACAATAAGCGCGGTTTGCCCCAGTTTGCGTTGCTTAAGTATATCAACAATCTTGTGGCGTGCACGGGTCAGGCGGGAAGGTTTTATATCGGCTGCATCCATCGAGCGCGATAAGTCCAGCGCAATAACCAGTGCAGACTTTTCTTTAAACACCGGTTGTGGTCGTTTTTGCCATGCTGGCCCGGCCAGTGAAGTAATTAACAGTATTCCGCATACAGGAAAAACAATGTTTGCCACGGATTTTTGTTTTACAGATTTACCCACGAGTAAGTGGGGTAACAGTTTTGGGTCGATAACAGCCTGCCAGTTACGCCCCTGTTGTTGCAGGCGAATAAACAGCAGGTAGAAAATAAACAACGGGATAAGCGCATAAAACCACTCAGGCCGGATAAAATGCAGTTGTTCGAGAGCTTGCAGGACGGACACTTGCATTAGCTATACTTCCTGCTTGAAATAGAACGAGTTCCGAATTTAAATATTGAAAAAAGACCATTCGATAATAATTTCATCAGAATTATAATGATCGAAATAATAAATACACCACTTAATGGCCAGTAATAAAGCGCAGAAACCGGGCGAAAACTTTTTGACTCTTTTTCTACTGGTTCAAGCTTGTTTAACAAATTATAAATCTTTTTAAGTTGTTTTGTATCTCGGGCCCGAAAATATCGGCCACCGGTTTTTTTGGCGATAGCAGTAAGGGTTTTTTCATCGAGATCAGCAGACGGGTTAATTTTTTGCGCCCCAAAAAAAGAATAACGAATAAGCTCGTCAGCACCAATACCAATGGTATAAATTTTTAAACCATTCATGGCAGCCAGTTCGGCGGCTTTAAGTGGGCTGATTTCACCTGCAGTATTTGCGCCATCGGTTAATAAAACCAGTACATAACTCTGCTTTTTGTCCTTGTATTTTTTCTTTGACTCCAGCAGGCGCTTTATCGCCAGACCAATGGCATCACCAATGGCTGTTTCCTTGCCTGCCAGACCAATTTCAGCTTCGAGTAACAATGTCGTAACTGTTTTACGGTCGAATGTCAGCGGGGTTTGCAGGTAGGCGCGCTTGCCAAATAAAATAAGACCGATACGATCACCTTCCCGTGCATTGATAAATTGTTTGGCAACATACTTTGTTGCCTGTAAACGGTTGACGGTTTGTCCTTTTATTTTAAAATCTTCAACCTGCATGGAACCGGACAGGTCAACGGCAAGCATCAGGTCACGGCCACTGACTGGCAGTTCAACCGGTTCGCCCAGCCATTGTGGCCGCATGAGTGCCAGAACAAACAGACACCAGCCAAGTAAAACCAGCAGCATTAAACTGATGTTGTTTTTCTGGATACTCTCCGTTGTTGCTCCCTGACTAAAGTCATTTAAAAACGGTACACGCAATGCAGCATCTTGCAGGTTATTTTTTGCGGGCAGAAAATAACGTATAAGCAGTGGCAATGGTAGCAAGGCAGCGGCCCAGGGCCAGACAAACTGAATCATAAATCTTTCTCCCCGGCATTTTTTAATGGCTTTGGAGGTAATTGCGTTATCCAGTTTTGTGTTGCGTTTATTAATAACTCAAGATCCTGTTGTATATCTTGTTTATAGGGTGCATAGATAAGCAGTTGTGCA
>JALTLP010000146.1 GCA_027001895.1 Chromatiales bacterium
CGGCCAGTCGATATATTCGATCTGTTTTTACATGGTACACCGTGGATTTTATTCAGTCTTAAAGTGTTTACATTATTTATAAACAAGCAGGAAGATGAGCAGCAATAATACCAGCCTACTCTTTGTCTATAACGCCGACAGTGGAATTTTTAACACCCTGTCTGATATTGCCCATAAAATATTATCACCTGATACATATGAATGTAATCTTTGTGCAATCACCCATTCGCATTTCTCAATGAGAAAACCCTGGGCGAATTTTCTTAAAACACTTAATGCCGACCTTGAATTCTTACATCGTGATGAACTAATAAGCCAGTACGGCAAGCAAAATACCGCACTACCTGCTATCTTTTATAAAGATGGTAAGCAACTTCAGTTAGCCGTTTCGGCAGAACAGATTAACCAGTCTGAGAGTATGGAAGATCTGCAAAAGCTAATCCAGACGGCATTGCTAAAAAAGGGCACGGCATGAAAAATCACAGTTTATTCGGTTTGGCGCCGGAGATTAACCCGTTTTTTTTAATTGATAAGCTACTTAATCCTTATGTCTATAGCGAAGATATCACTTTTAAAAATAAACGAATAATGGTTAGCTGGACAGCCCGTGCTGAAAAAGAAATGCAAAAACACTCTGCTCCGCTTATCGTAGAAATGCAACTTTACTTTTCCTGTGTTGTAAAAAAACGGGTATTATTTTCAAGGCAGGCTCAATTCAGCACGACTGCTGTTAACGATAAGTTAAATATCGCGTTCCACCCAGTACAGGCTGCTTCCTGTGACCCGATTGAATTTGCAAAAAACTTTCCTGCACAGCGCGAGTTTGATTCGGTGGCCGCAAAAAAAATGCACCCCAATGAATTAATATTAGATTTCAAAAATAACGCCTGGCATGGTGTATTTAATATTTGAATAAAGACTTAACCCGCTAAAAAATTACCGATACAATACGGTATGCCGACACTAACAACCCCTTACCACCCACCTGTTGAACAGCCTGAAATACTTTATCTGGACAACGATTTAATTATTGTAAACAAACCTTCCGGCCTGCTTAGTGTACCCGGACGTGGGCCGGACAAACAGGATTGCCTGGTATCCCGGATACAACAAAACTATCCCGAAGCACGCGTGGTTCATCGTCTGGATATGCCAACATCGGGTATTATTGTGTTTGCCCGTTGTTCAGAAGCACAAAGCAATATGGGCAGGTTATTCCAGCAAAGAAAAGTATATAAAGAATATATTGCTGTCGTTAATGGTGTAGTAACAAAAAAACAGGGCACGATAGACTTGCCGTTGATAACTGACTGGCCGAATCGGCCAAGGCAGAAAGTGGATCTGGAAAATGGCAAACCATCGAAAACACAGTATGAAGTAATCCGTGTAAATGAAAACGATAATACCAGCCGGATTAAGCTGGTTCCATTAACCGGCCGTTCTCACCAGCTACGGGTACATATGCTTTCTATCGGGCATGTTATCATAGGAGACGGCCTTTATTCGGCAGAAGAACAACAAAAAAACATCCGTCTGCACCTGCATGCTGAAAAAATTGAATTTATTCACCCTTCTACCAATAAAACATTAACAGTGATTGCCAGATGCCCGTTTTAGAAATCAAATATTTTTTTATTTAGCAGGACTTTCCATATTTTTTCCCAGGTTATCCAGCCATGGCTTCCATCAATCGTTGTAACATGCTTGTTAGTAAGCAGGCTGGCGAGTAATTGATGAGATTTGTTATAGCGATCATTTTTTCCATAAGCCAATAACAACTGAACGGACTGTTTAGCCGATGGTCGGGATATTTTCAGAATATGCCGCCATAACTGTATAGTTTTGTTCGTGTTATCCCTGTTAGCATCAGCCCACTGTTGTTTTTGCTGTAAGTTGCTGGTGGTTGCAAGCGCCTTTATCGCTTTAAAACTTCCAAGATAAGGAGCAATTAAAACAATTCCTTTAACCTGGTTTGGGTAGTGTTTGTCAAATTCAAGAACACTCAGACCACCCAGAGAGATACCCAGTAACCAGATATTGTTATAACCCAGTTTTTTTGCAGGATGAATAATTTCATTATTAATCCTGTAAGCAATATTGCCTGCAGTTATATAGGCAAGACGTGTATCGACAAGCAGTATGTCCGTGTTTTTATAATGTTCCCTGAATAAATCAACAAAGCCGTGATCAATAAAGTCTGTACCCGGACTGTTTATTCCCGGAAACATAACTAAAAGGTTTTTTGTTGGTTTATCCGCTGATATTTTTTGTATGGTAAGCGGTTCGTGACTGTTGCCATTGAAGGCACAAGCCGACAATGCCAAGGCAGTGTAAATAATCAGGAACAGATGCAGTGATTTAATCATGAATGCGTTATTCTAAAAGAATCACTACGATAAATAAATCAAATTATACTTTGTTGATTAATATAATATGCTCAATATACAGGCTTACAGAAATGTATAGCCTGTTTTTACTTATAGTTTGAAACGGGCAATAACTTTCTGCAGTGAATCTGACAAGTTACCAACCTGCAATGCCGCAGCACTGGTATTCTGCGTATTCTTTAATGTTGACTCTGCTTCAGAACTGATTTGTACAACACTGCGATTCATCTCATTTGCCACTGTGCTTTGCTCTTCAGCAGCGGTTGCAATTTGGGTATTCATTTCACTGATCGATGCAACTGCACGGGTAATTTCATCAATGGCCTTACTTGCACTATTGGCTTGCTCTACACTACTTTGTGCCTGTTGATGACCCTGTTCCATTGCAGTAACCGCTTCACTCGCCCCCGTTTTTAGCTTATCCAGCATGGTACGAATTTCTTCTGTCGAATCCTGGGTACGAGCCGCAAGGGTACGCACTTCATCTGCAACCACGGCAAAACCACGGCCTTGCTCACCTGCACGTGCTGCCTCAATCGCTGCATTCAATGCAAGTAAGTTGGTTTGTTCGGCAATTCCGTTAATGACGGCAACAATATTATCCACACTATTGGTGTCATCTCCCAGCCGGTAGATGGTTTGTGATGCATTTTCAATTCCATCTGCAAGTTGAGTAATACTTTTCACATTATTGGAAACCAGTTGATGCCCTTCGTTTGCAGCATTATCGGCATCGGTTGCGGCTTGTGCTGCCAAATTAGCATGTTGTGCCACTTCCTGTACGGTGGCGCTCATTTCATTCATAGCCGTTGCAACTTGCTCAGTTTCACTGCGTTGATTATCCATTCCCTGATTAGTTTGAGTGGCCGCATTAAGCAATTGCCCCGATGCCATTGTTAGTTCTTCAGCAGACGTCGAGATCTCTTGCACAATATCATACAAATTTCTATTCATATCATTGATGGACTCCGATAGTTCCGTCAGTTCATCTTTGCCTTGAACAATCAGTTTAGTGCCGGTTAAGTCACCACTTGCAATTTGTTTTGCACGGGTTACAACACGTTGCAATGGTTCCGTAATCGCTTTTGCAATAAAGAGTGCCACAACAACACCAATAACTATGCCAAAAATTGTACCAGCCAGCATTGTCAGCTCCATAGATTTTGTTTCACCTTCAAGTAATTCAGAATCCTTACCTTCAAGTACATTCTGATTAGTACGCATATCTTTCAAAATAGCCATAATGGCTTTTGCTTTAGGAGCTGCTTTTGTGTCTAACCAGTAATTTGCCTTATTCCAGTCTTTTGCACTGCGTTGGCTAAACATGATTGGCGGAAATTCAGAAAAATCACTACGATGCTTTTTGTATTTATCCCATTGCTGTTTTTGGGCTGAACTCATTATACCGGTCATAGCCGATATCTGATTAAATCGGTTCGTATTCACTTTCCACTTTGTGTAAAAGTTATCACGGAACTTTGTATCCCCCGATAACAAATAGGCACGAATATTAGCCAGTCCAATCGCAAATGAACCACGGCTATCGGCCATTAATTTTAATAATTTTTTTCGCTCTGGTGTTGCTGGCTGAGTTTCTTCTTCATCAATCAATGCGGTGATGGCCTTCAAAACCAGTTTGGCATGAGGTGCCGCCTGGGTAAGCAAGGTTTTAAATGCCGGCACTTCGTCTTCTGTGTGTGTAATATCTTCCACCTCCTGTTGTGCCTTGCGAAATGCTTCAATATGCTCTTCCATTTCCTTGAGTTTTTTAATATTTGCGGGGTTGGTCCAATTTTTTGAAAATGCACGCATTTGTGCGACAGCTGTATCAATCTCTTTCCAGCCGGCTAGACGGGATTTTTTCATCACGGCCCCTTTTTCAGGGTTATTGCCCAAAATCATATAACCACGTAGCCCGGCCAATGACAGGTTGATACCATTTTCTAATTGTGCTGCTGCCAGAACGGTAGGCACACGTAAGTTCATTAAACGTTGTTCAATCTTCGCAACTTGCTTCATACTTAAAAAATTGCTTATCGACAAGACGATCATTATCAGGATAAGTGCACCGAATCCCAGTAAAAGCTTATTTTTAACAGATAGTTTTAAATTGATTTTGAGTCTCATAATTCCATGTCCTTAACTAAATCATGCAGGTTAAAATGGTGCTGCAAGCCAGGAGTACTGACGGCCACCAAAATGATTAATATGGATAGCGACTTCAAAACCATAAATCTTTAGTCTTTCCCTCGGGTTTTATATACGTAACACGCAAATTTTGTAAGGTTGAATCAGAAATGTCGGATAAGCAGTATCAGCTCGGCTCTTCTGCTATGATGCACGCATTTTTTAGCCGTTTATTCCCTTAAAATAGAGCCCACATGTCACCAAGATCCTTTGCTTCCTTACCCCTTTCGCGTGAATTTTTAGCCAATATTGAGTCATTGGGCTACCACAGTATGACTCCTATTCAAGCAAAAAGCCTGGATCATATGCTAAACGGCAAGGATTTACTGGCACAAGCCAAAACAGGCAGTGGAAAAACCGCCGCCTTTGTGATTGGCTTATTGGATAAGCTGCAACCACAAACTTACCAAACTCAGGCATTAATACTTTGTCCTACACGGGAATTGGCGGAGCAAGTCAGCAATGAAGTCCGTCGTCTGGCACGTGCCATCCCTAATACCAGAATTATCAGTTTATGTGGTGGCAAACCCATTGGCCCGCAGCTGGCATCACTGCAACACAATCCCCATATTGTGGTGGGTACCCCCGGGCGCATCCTGAAACATATACAAAAAGGCTCTTTAAAACTGGACAGTGTAAAAACCCTGGTACTAGACGAGGCGGATCGCATGTTAGATATGGGTTTCCAGGATGACATGAAGCGCATCA
>JALTLP010000147.1 GCA_027001895.1 Chromatiales bacterium
ATATAACTGAGCAACAAGATCATTCCAGTACATATCAGACCGAAATGGTACAGGAAATGGTTTTCTATGTTGCCAACGATGCCCCAAACAACCATCAGGAACAGCTTGGTTATTTTCGTTATTTAACCCTGCTTCTCGAAACAAAGTTTCCACACTGGCAAGGTCGCGCCCATAATTGCAAACAGTTACTGCTTACATTCAACAAGACACTTGATAAACCTGTCCCTGACTATCAACTTGAAATGGCCAGTTATCTACATGATATAGGTTTTGCATTTTTACCCGACAAGTTAATGCTTGGCCGTAACAAGTTTACAAAAGATGAACTCACCTTAATGCAAACGCATACTCAGATAGCCGCAGATTTAATTGCAATGGATGATAAATGGAAAATTGCACACGATATCGTATTGCATCACCATGAAAGAGCTGACGGGAATGGTTATCCCGATAAGCTGACAGAAGAAAAAATATCTATCGGAGCAAAAATGCTATGCATCGTTGATGCCTTTATCGCCATGACAGCCTTTCGCCCAGACAGACAATACAAACGCTCTGTACTCACCGCACTAAACGAAATTAAATCACAGGCTGGCAAACAATTTTCGGCTGAACTTGCCCCTGTCTTTATCAAGCTGATTGTTAACCAGCTTAAATAATCAGGCCAGACTTAAATTAGCATACTCCATTACCAACCACTTGCTACCCACTTCTTCAAAGTTAATTTGCACACGCGCATGACGGCCTTCGCCTTCGTAGTTCATTACCATGCCTTCACCAAAGCTGGGGTGTAGTACACGCTGACCTAAACTGATGTTTAATCCATTTTCATCTTGTGGTGTTTCGCTATAACTCGACGTGGCGTCACCGGCATAACCACTAGCCTGTTTGGCAAAACCGGTAACACGCACCTGATGTAAACAGTCCTGTGGAATTTCTTTTAAAAACCGTGAAGGTGTTGGGTAGCTGTCTTCACCGTATATACGGCGTTTTTCGGCATAACTTAAGGTGAGGTTTTCCATTGCACGGGTCATGCCTACATAACAGAGTCGGCGTTCTTCTTCGAGACGTACCGGATCTTCGGCAGACAAACGATGTGGAAACAAGCCTTCTTCAACACCGCAAATATAAACCTGTTTAAATTCCAGTCCTTTGGCCGAGTGCAGTGTCATTAACTGTACGCAGTCGTCCCATTCGTCTGCCTGGCCTTCACCGGCTTCAAGTGCTGCATGCGACAAAAAGGCAGACAGCTCATCCATATTTTCGTCTTCCTGTTGCCAGTCTTCAGCTTCAAAGTTAACCCCGGCCTGCACCAGTTCCTGCATGTTTTCGATACGTGCCCGGCCGCGTTCACCTTTTTCTTTTTCGTAGTAGGCTTCTAAACCGGAGTGATGCACAACGTGTTCTATTTTTTCGCTTAAAGAAACATTGGCTATCAGTTCGGCATGTTCATTGATTAAATCAACGAAAGCCTGCAAAGCACCAATGGCACGTGCAGGTAAAACTTTATTTTCAATGACACTTAAGGTGGCTTGCCACAATGTCATGTTTTGTTCGCGTGCTGTTGTGCGAACAACTTCCAGGGTTTTATTGCCGATGCCTCGCGTAGGCGTATTGATGATACGTTCAAAGGCAGGCGCATCGTTACGATTTGTCATTATGCGTAAGTAGGCCAGCACGTCCCGAATTTCCTGGCGATCGAAGAAGCGCAAACCGCCATATACTCGGTAAGGCATGCCGGTTGCAATTAACGATTCTTCCAGTACCCGTGACTGCGCATTGGAACGATATAAAATGGCACACTCGCTACGCCGATAACCTTCGTTAAGCCGTTGTTGAATATTGTCGACAATATAATTGGCTTCGTCGATTTCATTAAACGCGGAGTAAACCTGTATTAGCTCCCCTTCGGAATCTTCGGTCCAGAGCTCTTTACCCAGCCGGTCGGTATTGTTGGCTATTAAACCGTTGGCAGCATTTAAAATATTTCCGGTAGAACGATAATTTTGTTCCAGCCGATAAGTTTCTGACGGTGTAAAGTCTTTTGTGTACTGATGTATGTTTTCAATTTTTGCACCACGCCAGCCGTAAATAGACTGATCGTCATCCCCCACGGCAAACACCCGCCCGCTATCGCCAGCAAGAATTTTTATCCAGTCGTATTGAATTGAGTTGGTATCCTGAAATTCGTCTACCAGAATATTTTGAAAACGCCCCCGGTAGTGTTGCAGTACATCCGGACGTTTTTGCCAGAGGTCTTTGGCGCGCAATAGCATTTCGGCAAAATCAACCATACCCGCCTGTTGGCAAAGGGCTTCGTAATATTTGTAAATTTCTATCATCTGCAACAAATGGGCATCATTTTTCTGTCCGGGGTAAAGTTTTACTTGCCCGGCGCGCAGGCCTTCGTCTTTACGTGCATTGATATACCATTGCGCCTCTTTGGCCGGCCACTGCGAATCATCCAGCCCCATTTCTCGAATCAGGCGTTTAAGGGTGCGCTGTTGATCATCGCTATCGAGAATCTGGAAATTTTGCGGTAATTCTGCCTCTTGCCAGTGTGCCCGTAGCAGCCGATGGGCAATTCCGTGGAAGGTGCCCACCCACATACCACTGGCCGGAATTCCCAGCAGCGATTCTATCCGGCCACGCATTTCAGCAGCGGCCTTATTGGTAAAAGTAACTGCTAAGATACTGAAAGGTGAGACATTTTCTGCCTGAATAAGCCAGGCTATACGATGTACCAGTACTCGGGTTTTGCCACTACCGGCACCGGCCAACACCAGCGCATGGCCATTTGAATGGCAAACAGCAGCGCGCTGGGCAGAATTTAGTGGGTCTAAAATTGATGAAACGTCCATTTCTGGGAGTATATCAAACTCCTTATATATAGGACTAAACTGTTTGCAAGCTGTGCCGATAACTATACAAGGTACGCAATGCTTGCGACCATATTTACAGTATGGTTATTGATAATGGCAAATGCCCAGGAAATACAGCAAAAACTTCAGGACTTAATCGATGAGTTTGCCAGCTCACTGCCCGACAAGCTGGCCGAAATTGATAACTTATGGAAGCTGGTTGTTTCGACACAGAAAATTATTACTCTTAACGACCTGATTTTTACCAGCCATAAACTCGCCGGTGCCGGCAGCTCTTTTGGTTTTAACGGTATTACCGAACACGCCCGTGCATTGGAAAATGCACTGAAAATCATTCTGGAAAATTCAGATGAAGATCATATTGTCTGGAATCAGGAACAAACCTCATCAATAGCATTGCTTGTTAAAAAGCTGCTGGATAACAACAACCTTAAACCATCGAACAAGATTGAACAGCCCGTTAAAAACATTATTCGCGCCGATTCTGACAAGCTGATTATTTATATACAGGAAAAAAACCGCCTGGTACGCAACGAATTACAATCAAAGCTTGAAACCTATAATTACTCCGTCCGAAATTTTCTGACACTCGGCGATTTAAAACAGGCTATTATAGAAACACCTCCACATGTTTTAATTATGGATGCCACTCTTTTTAATGCGGCTACCCGCGAGATGATTGCTGACTTTAAACAACAAGGCTATGCATTTTCAATTATACATCTTGCGGACGATGATGACTTTACACATCGTTTAAATGCCGTGCGTATTGGTGCCGACTTTTATATGACCAGGCCGGTTGATGCCTCACTGGTAATCGATACCATTGATAAAATATCTGTTGCCGACACACCTGAACCATCTCGTGTACTCATTGTTGACGATGCGCTGTCAACATCTCAATTTTATGCCTTATCGCTAAACAATGCAGGAATACAAACCCGTATTGTTACCGACCCGTTTAATGTTATGCAGGAAGTTATCGACTTTAAACCCGAACTGATACTACTGGATTTATATATGCCAGAATGTAACGGCCTTGAACTTGCCAGGGTAATTCGCCAGCAACCAAATTATATTGGCACACCCATCCTGTTTCTGTCAGCAGAAACCGATATCAAAAAACAGCTTGAAACGCTTGAAATGGGTGCTGATGAATTTTTAACAAAACCCGTTAATACCAACCACCTTATTGCCGTGGTTAAAAGCAAACTGGAACGCTATCGTCAGCTTACCCTGTTAATGAATAATGACAGCTTAACCGGATTGCTGAACCATACTAATGTTGTCAGCGCACTGGAAACCGAAATAGCCCGCGCCAGGCGCGATTCAACCAATCTTAGTTATGCAATGATCGATCTCGATCATTTTAAAGCTATCAATGATAACTATGGACATTATACCGGCGATGTCGTTATTAAAAGCATTGCCCGTTTTCTTAAAAAACGCTTACGTATTACCGATATTATTGGCCGGTACGGGGGTGAAGAATTCGTAGCCTTGCTACCGGGTATCGATGCCAGTGTTGCAAAAAATGTTCTCCAGGAAATTCTGGATGACTTCTATAAAATTTCTTTTACTCATATCAACCACAAGTTTAATGTCAGCTTTAGTTGTGGTATTGCGGATGTTGTCAGCTTCCCTACTGCAGAAGCGATAAGTGAGGCCGCAGATAACGCTTTGTATGCAGCAAAACAGGCGGGACGGCACTGTATTCGTATTGCCGAAAACTAAGCGGCCGATCAGCCTTGCATTTCTTTTAGCAGTACCTGTTTTTTTGCTATATGACTACCTGTCAGGCAAAAGCCCTGTATGCAATCTTTTTCATCAACGAAACGCGCAATGATTCCATCACTGCTTTGCTCATATTGCCATTGTCCGGCTATTGTTAATTCTGGCGGACAAACAACAATTGGGCAGGCGGGTGTTTTTAAAATAATTGGCATCAGCGGATAATGCACACGGGTTGGTTCGCCGGTCAGAGTTTTAGCCAATGCTCTTGCCGCTGTCATAACAGGCATTACAAAAGGTAATACTTTGCCATTCATTTCCGCACAATCACCTAATGCATAAATATTGGTATTACTAGTACAACAATAATTATCTACAACAATCCCTCTGTTGGTATTCAGGCCGGTTTTCTGCGCTAACTCAATATTTGCCTGTAAACCAATGGCAGATAACACCACATCTGCCTGCAATACGTTACCATTGGTCAATGTTAAGCTTGTTGTGCCTTCATTTTTAATAACAGACTCTGCCGTTGTCTTTAGATGCCATTGCACCCCTTTATTATGCAAACTGTCCTGTAATTGCAGTGCGACCTGTTGCGGCAATAACTTATCCAGCGGCGTATCCCCCGCTGCAACTACATC
>JALTLP010000148.1 GCA_027001895.1 Chromatiales bacterium
CATGTGATGTGCTGAATAAAGAAAAGCCATTGCCAGAGACGCGAGCTGAATGGCGTGAATTGCTAAAATGGGGCGATGATTGTGAATCAGGGGTGACTCGCATCGTAAATGCCGATGTCGGTTTTGTTGGTGTTACATATTATTTATTATTAGATTCAAGTTCTCTGGTTTCAGTTGTTTGTAGAACCGGAACGTCTAATCAAGGTGAAATAGTTTTTCGTCTGGTTAAAACTTCACTGGGGCAACAAGTAGAATTACTAGATTTTCAACAGTTTCGCTTTATTGAGCCGGAGATAGAACCTGGGCAAGCCGAAGGCTTCTTTGACCCTAATATTGAAGTGCCGCCTGATACAGTTGACTTATTCTATAAATATACCGATAAATTGTTATGGGGTAATTTAACTGTTAACACGGAAAATATGACTATAACAAATCAAAATGTTTTTGCCCAAAGCTGTGGCGAATATACGGTTTATAAATTAGTTCAGGGTAAACCACAAGTAGTTGAGTTTAGGGCCCGTCCTTATTGTCGAGCCTTTTTTGTACCCGTTAAAAAGTGGAAATTATATTCTCAGATCGCTCGTAAAAAGTGGCCATCAGGTCCGGTTCCTGATTATTGATACCGCTAGAGGCCATACTGGATTAATGTAAAATAGTTATTTAGTTGTAACCAGATTTGCTGCTACCTGTGCATTGTTCCGTGCAGTTTGAGTATCCTCTGCATAGGCAAGTGCCACTCCCATTCTTCTTCGGGTAAAGGCTTCGGGTTTGCCAAATAAACGCAAATCGGTTTGTGGAATGGTCAGGGCTTTTTCAATATCACTAAACTCGATTGCTTTTTTATCCATTCCGCCATAAATAACAGCGCTTGCACCGGCAGACTTTAAGGCGGTAGAAACGGGTAAACCCAGAACGGCGCGGGCATGCAGTTCAAATTCATTCTGGTATTGAGTCATCATGGTCACCATGCCAGTATCATGTGGACGTGGGCTGACTTCACTAAAGAAAACATCATCGCCTTTTATAAATAACTCGACACCAAACAAACCCCGGCCACCGAGATTGTCGGTAACGGTTTTGGCAATATGTTTTGCTTTGTTCAGTGCAGTTGCATTCATCTTTTGGGGTTGCCAGCTTTCAACATAATCGCCTTGTTGTTGAATATGGCCGATAGGTTCGCAGAACGATGTTTGTATTTCACCCGTGTTATTTAAAGAACGAACGGTTAGCAAAGTAATTTCATAATCAAAATCGATAATTTGTTCAACGATAATACGGGTAGTGGCAACCCGCGCACCGCTAATGGCATAGTCCCAGGCTTTCTGAATATCTGCTTCGTTGTGAATGGTTGACTGGCCCTTGCCGGACGATGACATAACGGGTTTAACAATACACGGATAACCAATATCATTTTCAATAGCGTTTTTTAGTTCATCATATGATTCAGCAAAGGCATATTTTGAAGTAGTAAGGCCGAGTGTTTCAGCAGCTAAACAACGTATTCCTTCACGGTTCATGGTCAGTTGAGTGGCGCGTGCAGTTGGGATAACGGTGGCCAGTTTTTCAGCCTCGATTTCAGCCAGCATATCGGTGGCAATGGCCTCGATTTCGGGAATAATAAAATCTGGTTTTTCTTTTTCTACCAATGCCTTTAGTTCAGCCGCGTTGGTCATGTCGATAACATAGGCACGGTGAGCTACTGGGTGGCCGGGCGCATTTTTATAGCGATCAACGCCAATAACCTCGATGCCTAAGCGTTGCAGTGCGATAATAACTTCTTTGCCCAGTTCACCACAGCCTAGTAGCATGACTTTTGTTGCCGTTTTTGAAAGTGGGGTACCGATTTTCATTTTGTAGTCTCTTGTTCTGGTATATAGTGGCTTTGAGTTTACTACAATGTTAAAAAAAATTCCGGTTGAATCAGAATCTTTCAGATTTCTAGTGGTCTGTTTAAATATGATAAAAATACTTCCCCTTATTGCTGCTATCTTTATTGTAAACTCAGCCCTGGCGACTGAATTATACAGTGAGAAATATGACCCTAACCGGGATCCATTTGTGGATGGTCGGGACGCTATCGCACTGGCAAAAAAAACCAACCGGCGCATTTTAATTGAGGTAGGGGGCGACTGGTGCAAATGGTGTCATCTGTTGGACAGGTTTATAAAAAGTGACCCACAAATAAAAAAAGCCCTGCATGAAACTTTCGTGGTTTTAAAAGTGAATGTGAGTGACGAAAATTCAAATGAAAAATTTCTGGCAAGCTTCCCGAAACCGTTGGGTTACCCGCATATGTACATTACCGAAAGTGATGGTCGGGTCGTGCATTCACAGGATACAGCCGAGTTTTTAACAAATTTAAAATATTCTAAAAATAAATTTTTGCGATTTTTACAGAAATGGAAACTAAAACCCACTAAGGCTATAAAAAATGACTAAGCAATTCAGAAATAAATGTAACCGGCAGTCGAAAATAAATCTGCAAGATATTTTATCGCAATGGAATTGCGAAGTTCCTGAAGTTGTAAAGCAGAAAAACTTAAAATCAAGACGATTATTTCTGGAACAATCCATAGTGGCGGCAGGTTCAGTTGTTATTTCTGCCAGGGCAATTGCAAAAACAAAAACGAGTTCTGTCGATCTGAAAAAATTGTCACAACCCTGGCTTACCCTGTCTGAAGTCCAGGAGCATTTATTTCCGCGCAGCACAGATAAAGATAAGCAAACAGCGAGGCTGTCTGTTTCCCCCGGCGCAAAAGATATTCACGCGATTGAATACTTACAGACAATGCTGAACACGCCTGATGTAGATGGTGATGAAAAAGAGTTTATTATTAAAGGTGTAGAATGGTTAGACGGTGTGGCAAATGGTATTGCAGGCAAACCGTTTATAAAATTAAACAAGGCCAGCCGTGAACAGGTTATAAAAAAAATAAGTGAAAGCAGTGCAGGTGAAAACTGGTTATCAACCCTGTTGCGTTATATCTTTGAAGCGCTGTTAACCGATCCTGTCTATGGTGGTAATACCAATAAATCTGGCTGGCAATGGCTGGAGCATCAACCGGGTTTTCCGCTCCCACCGGAAAATAAAAAGTACTGGTTATTACGTAATAGTAAAACAGCTATACAAAGCAGGGGTAAAGTCTGATGACGGATTATGATGTTTGCATTATCGGTAGTGGTGCCGGTGGCAGCCCGGTTGCTTATACACTGGCCGAAGCAGGTTACTCAGTTGTGGTTCTGGAAAAAGGCCCGTGGTTAACCGAAAAGGATTATTTTAAGGACGAGCTGGCCTGTTGTCGGCGCAGTGTTTATACCCCGCAATTAAAAGATGAACGCCATGTTATCGAAGACTACGATGGCAAAGACGCAAATGGAAATTATAAATGGGCAAGTGAGTCGACTTATGAGTCAGGCTGGGATTTCTGGAACGGCAATGTGGTGGGTGGATCTTCCAATTTTATGAGTGGTTATTTTTACCGATTAAAACCCGTAGATTTTAATTTACGTTCCGAGTTTGGGCCGATTGAAGGTGCCAACGTAGTGGACTGGCCGATTCAGTACAGTGACCTGGAGCCCTATTATACAAAAGTCGAATCCATTGTTGGGGTGTCGGGACATGCTGTTAAACATAAATTTTCCGAACCGCGTTCAACGCGGGATTTCCCCTATCCTCCAACGGTTGAACACCCGATTACAGGTTATTTTGATAAAGCGTGTTTCTCACTTGGCTATCAGCCGTTGCAAACACCGCGTGCGGTTTTGCCTTATGCGGTTGGTCAGCGACGCGGTTGTGAGTATTCCGGTTATTGCGGCAGTTATGGTTGTTCAACCGGAGCAAAGGGCAGTGCCCGTGCGGCTTTAATTGATAAGGCCATTACAACCGGGCATTGTAAAGTGATCCCTTATGCAAAGGTTTACAAGTTACAAAGTGATGACAGGGGTAAGGTGAGCCATGCAAACTATTATGATTACAATAATAATAAACATACGATAAGCGCTAAAATATTCGTGGTTGCCTGCCATGCAATTGAAACATCTCGTTTGTTACTGGCATCAACGGGCACTAAACATCCGAATGGCCTGGCAAATAATACCAATCAGGTGGGTAAGAATCTGGTTTTCTCTGCCGGTGGTTCGGGTACCGGTGAGTTTTTCTATAAAGATATGTCAAAGCAACAGGCCGATGAATTTAAAATTCGTGGTCCGTTTATAAACCGGGGCTTACAGGACTGGTATGTTATTGATGATAAAAGTTTTGATATACAAAAGGCAAAAGGCGGTACGATAGATTATTTATTATCACATCCTAACCCGACAACACGGGCAGATAATCTAAAATGGGATAACAACGACAAGCTGGTCTGGGGTAATACATTAAAGCAAAGACTTAAAGCTGAGTTTACAGAAAAACAGACTTTCCGATTTGAAGTATTTAACGACTGGCTACCTACAGACGATTGTTTTGTGTCGCTAGATCCAGAAGAAAAAGACAAATGGGGTTCGGCTGTTGCGAAAGTACGGGTGGGTTACCATGATCACGATTTAAAAGTGGGTAACTATCTGGCTAAAAAAGCAGAAACGGTTCTAAAACAAATGAATGCTAAAAACATCAGTAGCAGTGTCAGCGGTTCTCCCCCGGCAAACCTGGTTGCGGGTGGTTGTCGTTTTGGTAAGGATCCGGCAATATCGGTTTTAAATGCAGACTGTCAGGCACATGACGCTGAGAATTTGTATGTAACCGATGGCAGCTTTATGCCAACCGGGGGCAGCGTGCCATATACATGGACGATATATGCGAATGCTTTTCGGGTGGCGGATATTATCAAGCGTAGACTGTAGTTGGGTTGCTGAATTAAACAAGTTAACCACGAAGAACACAAAGGACACAAAGAAAAAATAAAATTATTTTGGGGCGGGGGAATGGCGATAGACTTCTTTCTTCGTGCCCTTTGTGTTCTTCGTGGTTTAATCTTTTTTTTAAAACCGCCAGGACGCAGGGGACAGGCTCTGCGCGGGAATGACAGTAGTATTTATATTTGAACAAGATTGCCACGTCGCTTACGCTCCTCGCAATGACAATAAATAAATTTTTTTCGCTGTGTCGCTGTGTCGCTGTGGTTAATTATTTTTAATATTATTAAACAAACGTAAACACCCTCCCCCTATCCCCCTCCCGTAAAGGGAGGGGGAATTAAAAAATAGCT
>JALTLP010000149.1 GCA_027001895.1 Chromatiales bacterium
TTCCGATAGTTTCTTCATTATCATCAGCCCGATGGAGTAATTCGCCACCACACTTGTCACACTGACCTTCGATACGCGGTGGGGAGGTATACAGATTATACATCTGGCCACAGGACGCACAGGTGCGTCGACCTGTTAAGCGCTTCATTAACACGTCAAAATCGACATCTATTAGTAAACTTGTTTGCAGCGGTTTGCCCATCTCGTGCAACATGATGTCCAGTGCTTCTGCCTGCATAATATTGCGTGGGAAACCATCAAGAATAAAACCGTTTTGCGCATCGGGTTGCGATAAACGTTCCTGAATCATACCAAGCACGATACCGTCAGAAACAAGCTGGCCGGCATCCATAGCAGATTTTGCCTGGATACCGAGTTCTGTGCCCGCCGCTACCGCTTCCCGCAGTAAGTCGCCGGTTGAAAGTTGAGGAATATTATATTTTTCAACGAGCAGTTTGGCTTGCGTGCCTTTACCACCACCCGGTGCTCCGATTAGTACGATTCTCATTGCTGTTTACTCCATATTAATTAACTTTATTCATTATAAATTTGTTATTGAAAGCCACCGAGGTTCCACCCGGTATCTGTCGGCAGAACAAATTAAATTAGTCGTTGTGTCTCTTTAAGTCAATGAGCTATATCAAATAATTTAACGATTAAACAGATATAAGCTGCACCTGATGGCGTTAATGACATTCAAGTCCTGGCTGTTTTCGCCGATATTCAGCTACGTTATACGCAGGATCCAGTATATTAGCATTTCCTTTTATAGCAGGCGGTGCTAAAATCGCCCGATTCCGCTCTTAGGTCAACCTTTTCACCCTATATTCGAGGCATTATCATGAATCTAGATCGCGTTAGCTCAGGCAAGAATGTTCCTGAGGAAATTAATGTCATTATTGAGATCCCTTCTCACAGTGACCCTGTTAAATACGAAGTAGATAAAGAAACCGGCGCGATGTTTGTCGACCGTTTTATGAATACTGCCATGTACTATCCCTGTAACTACGGCTATATCCCACATACTTTATCTGATGATGGCGACCCGGCTGACGTGCTGGTCATTACGCCTATTCCGGTTATCAGTGGTTCGGTTGTTAAGTGCCGCCTTGTTGGTATGTTGAAAATGACCGACGAAGCCGGTGAAGATGCCAAGCTGCTGGCTGTGCCGGTTTCAAAACTGTGCAAACTTTATAAAGATGTAAAAACCCATAATGACGTGCCCGGTATGTTACTCGACCAGATTTCTCACTTCTTTGAGCACTACAAGGATCTGGAGGAAGGCAAATGGGTTAAGATTGAAGGCTGGGTCGGTGCGGATGAAGCGAAGGCTGAAGTAATGGCATCCATTGAGCGTTACCAGAACGCACCAGAGAAACCTTGTTTCTAGTATTTAGGGATTCATTCTGTATATGAAAATCTGCATTGTATCGGACAGCCACGACAACCGCTTTTTACTTAAAAAAGCGGTTGAACATGCGATTGCGCAGGGAGCCGAGGCTGTTTTACATTGTGGCGATATTGTCGCACCAACAACCTTACGGATACTCTTACCTCTGGATATCGACGTGCATGTCATTCATGGCAACAATACCGGCGATACCTATAACCTCGCAATGCTGGCTTCAAAATCTGGCAACCGTCTCCATTACCACGGTCAGGACGCGGGTATCGAACTGGCCAACCGCAAGATTTTTCTTGTACATTACCCGCACTATGCGCGTGCTATGAGTACCACCGGTGACTGGGATCTGGTTTGTTGCGGCCATGACCACACCGCCAGCGTCGAGCAGGTTAAAAATGTGAAGCAGTCAGAAACCACCATGCTAAACCCCGGTACGGTCGGTGGAGTGGGCGCAGAACCAACTTATATTATGGGCGACCTGGAATCAATGGATTTCAAGGTTGTTCACGTGCCGGTTGATGACGAACTGGCTTATAACCAGCCACACGTTACGCCGCATTAACCTTTTTGATAATGGCTTCCGGTTTGCCCAGTGCATACCCCTGACCATAATCAATACCGATTTCTTTAACACATTCGAGTATTTTATCGTTCTCGATAAACTCAGCGACCGTTTTCATACCCATAAACTGGCCAATCTGATGTATCGACTTGACCATGTTGAAGTCTTTTTCATCATCAATGATACCCACCACGAAGCTGCCGTCAATTTTAAGGTAATCAACGGACAGGGTTTTCAGGTAGGTAAACGAACTCAGCCCACTACCGAAGTCATCAAGACTGAACTTGCATCCACGAGCGCGCAAGGTCGTTATAAATTTTTGCGCATGACTGAAGTTACTGATTAGGGCTGTTTCGGTTATTTCAAAACAAACCTTGTCATACGCAACATTTGTTTCCTTGAATAAAACCAGCACCTCGTCTAGAAACGATTCATCGCCCAGAGTCTGGCCTGACAGATTTATACTTAAATGCGATTCGTTGATTAAACTCAACTGCTTGTCCCTGATTAAAAACAGGGTTTGTTTAACCACCCAGCGATCAATTACCGGCATCAGGTGGTATTGTTCAGCAACCGGTAAAAATTCACCCGGCGGAATAATCGAACCGTCCTTGTCCAGCATACGAATAAGGACTTCACAATGATCACTTTGCGCCGGGCTGCCTAAACTGCAAATAGGCTGCTTGTATAAAACCAGACGATCTTCATCAATTGCATTTTGTAATTGCTGCAAACGCTGCCGGTGGCCATGCCGTTGAGTTGATAAGGCATCTTTTTCCGAGTAAGTATGTAAATGATTGCGACCAAGTTTTTTTGCCGCCAGACAGGCAGACTCGGCATGTTCCAGAATATCGGCAATACTTTGCGTTGTTTTATTCAGCATTGCGATGCCAATACAGACATTTAACTCGTAACGATTAGACTGCCATTCAAATCGGTACTCAAGAAATTTCTGGATAATATGCCTGGCCTGTTGTTCGGCGTTTTTCATCGAGCAGGACTCGATAACCAGTCTGAAATCAGTATCATCGACACGGGTAACACAGTCTTCATTATCCACTGTGCTTTCCAGAATAGCAGAAACCTGCCTGAACACATCATCCCTGGCATCGTAACCACAACTATCCGTTAACAATTTTAGCTGTACTTTGTTAAGGCTTATATTTAGCAAGGCATGTTGTTTAGCACTGTTAGCAACAGATTCAAACAGGGCAGCAAGTTTGTTTTCAAAACCATAGCGGTTTATCAGACTGGTAAGCGGGTCGTGGGTTGCCTGGTAATTAATTTCCTGTTCCATTTTGCGCAACTCAGTTACATCACGCAGTATAAGTACCGCACCGGTAGTAACATTGTCCCTGCTTTTAAGTGGCGAAACGATAACATCAAGACAATGCTGCTGATCATGTTTGTCTTTTATAAACTGGTTGGAAAAAGTAAGTGTTTTGTGTTGCCTGATACATTCCTTTACCCGTTTGTGTAAAGGCTGGTTTTGCTGGTCAAACTGCCCACAATCCGTACACAGTATGCTTTTTAGTTTTTGCCCTTTTAATTCTTTATTGGATTTACCCAACAGTTTTTCGGCTGCCATGTTGGCAAAATGAATATGCCCCAACTTGTCAGTGGTAATCACTCCATCTGCAATGGATTCAAGTGTTACCTGAGCACGTTCTTTTTGTTTAAACAGGCGTGCTTCCATTTTTTCGCGCTCTGTTACGTCCTGAATAAATGCATAAATAAACTGCTCACCTTCTATTTCAATCAGCTTGGCATTCAGCTCCAGATTCAGGCTTGTATCATTGGCGATATAACGAAAGGTATAACGGTTTTGTTTTTCTTTAAGCAGTGTTTTCCATACAGTTGAATATTCCTTGTGTTGATGAGGGCTGAGTAACTCGACAAAACTGGTGACTGCCGGGGAATAATGTGCAGCAAAGAGATCACGGAATGCCTTGTTGGTTCCTTTTATCTGGCCATGAATATTGGTCAGCATAAAAGCGTCCGGGTTGGTATCGAGGAATATCTGATTGCGCTGCATTTGTTCGGTTAATTTCTTTTCTGAACTTAACAGCCGCCTGAATAACGGGCTAATCGAAAGTACGCCAACAAGAATAAACACCGAGATAACCAGTGCAACTATCTCGGTATTGAGATTTTGCTTGATATCCGGGTAATCGACCATAGCGTTCGACAGGCTGATACTTCGGCGAACGGCCATCAGAAAAATAGCCGAGGACAGGGTGACCCAGGCTAATTTGCCGCCAATTTGCTGTATTAGTCGCAAGGCGAAAAATACCGACACAAACTGGATACAAACGGATATCCACAGTACTACTATAACCAGCATAAAATTCCTTTAGCCCGACTTGTGGGGGAACAAGTCTTCTAAAAGTTGTATTTATCCTTCTTATACCTGACCGGCTTAATCGCTGATTAAACAGGAACCTTGATTCCGTTCATTTTATAAACAACTTACTATATTTAGCATAACCACCTATAAATTAAAGCTTTTTTCTGATGGAAATGGCAATTTATTCGCATTTTGTATTGTTTTGCACCCACTTTGATCCTTTTGGGGTTATTTCTTTCTTCCAAAACGGAGCCCGGGATTTAAGCGCTTCCATAATATAACGGTTTGCATCATAGGCCGCCGCACGGTGCGCTGCCCAGACCGCCACCACCACAATGGAATCATTCAGCGAAATATCACCCACTCGGTGAATAACCAGTGAATCAAGGATAGGCCATTTGTTGCATGCTTCTGCACATATGGCTTCGAGGGCGGATTCGGTCATACCGGGGTAATATTCCAGGGTCATGGATGAAACCTGACGATCTTCATTGAAGTCACGCATAGTGCCGACGAAAATAGCCGTTGCACCATACTGTGCAAAACCATTATTTGCCTCGATTTGCTGCTGGTATGCCTGCACTTCGGCAAAAGGCTCAAAGGCCTGCTCTCGAATATGTACCGGCATATTAGCCCCCGGTTACCGGCGGGAAAAAAGCGACTTCGTCACTGTCTTTTACGGCCGAGTCTACCGCTGCATATTGCTGGTTAATCGCAACCAGGGTGTGTTCAGGCAGCCGTTGTTCTCCGGTGGCCTGTTGCCATACCTGCATGGCAGTCATGCCATTTGCCGCTTCAATCTGTAATTCGTCAAGCTGATATTGCTCTCTTAGTCGGGCAAAGAATTTTACAGTGACTGACATC
>JALTLP010000150.1:0-457 GCA_027001895.1 Chromatiales bacterium
TCGATATTGAAGCAAAACAAATGATTTACTTCCAATGCGCGCCGCTATTTTATTGCAGGGGCTCGCGTTATTCGTGGACGGTGTCCACTCACCCCCTTCGGGGGCCATCGGCTTTGCCGATGTTCTTCGCAGCTATTCGCTGCTTCGTCAGCCAGCTATTGATTAGCTCTCCAATTCTTTAGCAGGTATACCTTAATGCGCAATACCTTTCCTTTTTTTCTAACGGCGCAACCTTTATTTTAACGGGGCGCGCGTTGCGGCGGGCGTCCATGCCCTCCGCTCCTTCGGAGCCATCAGCTTAAGCTGATGTCCAAAATCGTTCCCGACGATTTTGTCAGCCACTCGGCCAGCTCTCCAGTTACTCGATATTGAAGCAAAACAAATGATTTACTTCCAATGCGCGCCGCTATTTTATTGCAGGGGCTCGCGTTATTCGTGGACGGTGTCCACTCACCCC
>JALTLP010000150.1:467-5170 GCA_027001895.1 Chromatiales bacterium
CAGTGGAAATTACCCGAGGGGGCAATATTGAAATATGGCGGAGAGCGAGGGATTCGAACCCTCGATAGGTTTAACCCTATACGCCCTTAGCAGGGGCGCGCCTTCAGCCACTCGGCCAGCTCTCCAGTTACTCGATATTGAAGCAAAACAAATGATTTACTTCCAATGCGCGCCGCTATTTTATTGCAGGGGCTCGCGTTATTCGTGGACGGTGTCCACTCACCCCCTTCGGGGGCCATCGGCTTTGCCGATGTTCTTTGCAGCTATTCGCTGCTTCGTCAGCCAGCTATTAATTAGCTCTCCAATTCTTTATCAAAATGATGAAGTATTTAAATCAATGGCTACTGCAATCGTATCAACCTGTATGCAGGTTAATACACCTGAATAGTTTATTTTTGGGATTTAAATAATAAATCCCCAAATTGTTTCCATAAATGGCGACAGTTTGGGGATGCAAAGGATACTAGGGCTACCGGATAAGGTAAAGTATATTTAGAAAAAAATTTTAAAACCTAGACATTGCCATTAGGTTCGTTGTTACCACCATTTTTTTCATTTTTAATTCTTTCGTAAATTTCTTCACGGTGAACAGACACTTCCTTTGGGGCATTAACACCAATGCGAACCTGGTTGCCTTTTACACCTAGAACAGTAACCGTTACTTCGTCACCAATCATTAATGTTTCACCTACACGTCTTGTCAAAATTAGCATTTAAGCTGTCTCCTTAATTCAGTCTGATCACCTGCACGAGTGCTGCGTTCCTTGCCGCAACTTAATTCGCTGTCCTCTGTATCGTCAGGCTCATCTAAAACTTTAAAATTTTTACACTTTTTCATGTTTAGTATAAAAATCAACTACTTGGGTTTTCAGCAAGTCCAAATGCTGTATGCAGAGTTCGTACGGCTAACTCCAGATACTTCTCATCCACCACAACCGAAATTTTAATTTCCGAGGTTGAGATCATCCGTATATTAATACCTTCATCCGATAAGGCTTTAAACATTTTGCTGGCTATTCCGGCGTGTGAACGCATACCAACACCGACAATGGAAACTTTTACTATTGCTTCATCGCCGCTTACTTCACGAGCACCGACAGACCGGGCAATTTCCTGCAAAATCTTCAGTGCTTTGTCGTAATCATTTCTGTGAACTGTAAAGGTAAAATCTGTGGTGCTATCGGCTGCCACGTTCTGAATAATCATATCCACTTCGATATTGGCATCGCTGATAGGCCCTAAAATCTGATAAGCCACACCGGGCTGATCCGGCACACCTAAAATAGTGAGCTTGGCTTCATCGCGGTTAAATGCAATACCTGAAATAACAGGCTGTTCCATTGTTTTACCCTCAGTTCTTTGTTCGTAACTAATTAAAGTTCCGGGTCCGTCTTCAAACGAAGACAGCACCCTTAGTGGTACATTGTATTTTCCGGCAAACTCAACGGCACGAATCTGTAATACCTTTGAGCCCAGGCTTGCCATTTCCAGCATTTCTTCAAATGTAATCCGGTCTAAACGACATGCATTGGGTTCTACTCTTGGGTCAGTTGTATATACCCCGTCCACATCGGTAAAAATCTGGCATTCGTCCGCCTTAAGTGCAGCGGCCAATGCGACAGCCGTGGTGTCTGAACCACCCCGACCCAGCGTAGTGATATTGCCATTATGGTCAACACCCTGGAAACCGGCGACCACGATAATCCGACCACTTTCAAGATCATCTCGCATCGCCTCGTCGTCAATTTCCATAATTCGCGCTTTTGTGTGCGAATTGTCCGTTAAAATTTTAACCTGCGCCCCTGTGTAGGAACGCGCATCAACACCGCGTGCATGCAAAGCCATGGTTAGCAGGGCAATAGTCACCTGTTCACCTGTTGAAACCAGCACATCGTATTCCCGGGCATTTGGCTGGTGGCTAACCTGCCTGGCCAGTTCAATAAGGCGGTTTGTTTCACCACTCATCGCAGATACAACAGCAACCACGTTGTTTCCTGCTTTATGAGATTTGATGAGTTTATCGGCTATATTTTCGATCTTTTCGACCGTGCCAACAGACGTCCCACCAAATTTTTGCACTAGTAAAGCCATGCCCCTCCCCAGTAAAGGTGCAGATTAAATACTACTTTAAATGAAATTAAAGACGAAGTAGACACATTCTACCTAAGTTGGTGAAAATATGCACTATTCTCCCTGATATAACCCCATTTCCTTATATATAGGCTAATTGTTAGCCTGTGATTACCCTAATTGGGCTTTAACCCATTCTGTTACTGATTTTAATGCTGCGTCCAAACCGGCCGGGTTATTCCCCCCAGCCTGGGCCATATCCGGTCTCCCACCACCACGACCACCGACTTTTTCAGCAACAACATTAACCAGGTCACCAGCCTTAATTATATCCGTTTTATCCCTGGTAACGCCAGCCACTATGCTCACTTTTTGACCATCAACTGCTGCCAATACCACGGCTGCCGAACCCAGCTTATTCTTAAGCTGGTCGAGGGTGTCACGCAAAACCTTGTTATCGGCACCATCGAGCTTTGCTGCCAGCACTTTAATTCCGGCCACCTCTTCTGCCTGACCGGCTAAGTCACTGCCCTGACTATTTGCCATTTTGCCCTTGAGTTTTTCGAGGTCTTTTTCGAGCTTGCGGCTCTGAGCAAGCAACTGCTCAACTTTTTGCTGAACATCTTCACGGCTTCCTTTAACCAGTGCCGCAATATTGTTTAAAGCCGTTTCGCCTTGCTCTATCCATTCAATCGCTTTAGCCCCGGCTACCGCCTCAATACGACGCACCCCCGCAGCCACCCCTGTTTCACTGGTGATTTTAAATATGCCAATATCGCCGGTACGCTGAACATGGGTTCCACCACAGAGTTCTATCGAAAAATCCCCCATATTTAAAACCCGGACACTGTCACCGTATTTTTCACCAAACAGAGCCATTGCACCTGAAGCAATGGCATCTTCCTGGCTCATTATCTTTGTTTGCACCACGTGGTTACAACGAATATGGGTATTAACCAGTGCTTCTATCTGCTCAAGTTGTTGCTGGCTGATGGGTTCGAAGTGAGAAAAATCGAAACGCAGTTTATCCGCATCAACCAGCGAACCTTTTTGTTGTACATGCTCACCAAGCACATCGCGTAAAGCCGCATGCATTAAGTGAGTAGCTGAATGATGTTCTGCAATTTGTTGGCGTTCGGACTCATCAACATAAGCCTGTAAGCTTTCACCCACTACGACCTTGCCCTGACCCACTGTTCCAATATGAACAAACACCTCACCCTGCTTTTGGGTATCGCTAACTTTAAAAACAGTTTCATTGATATCACTGCCGGCAACCAGTTCACCGTGATCACCGACCTGACCACCTGACTCGGCATAAAAAGGAGTTTGATCCAGTACCAACATACCCTGTTCGCCGGCATTTAACTGCTCAACCGCTTCGCCTTCTTTAAACAAGGCCAGCACTTTGCCGCTGTCTTTTAATAAATCATAACCGGTAAATTCTGTACTGCCTTCAATGTTTATTGCCTGATTATAATCCGCAGCAAAAGACTTAACAGATCGTGCGCGTTCGCGCTGTGCTTCCATGGCTTTATCAAAACCGGCTTTATCAACCGTTAAGTTACGTTCGCGGGCAATATCTGCCGTTAAATCGTAAGGGAAGCCATAGGTATCATAGAGTTTAAAAACTGTTTCACCAGGAATTTCCCTGGCTGATAATTCTTTAATAGCTTGTTCTAAAATAGCCATCCCCTGGTCGAGTGTTTCGGCAAAACGCAGTTCTTCCTGTTTTAAAACTTTTTCAACCTGTGGTTGCATTTTAGTGAGTTCAGGATAAGCATCACCCATTTGTTCAACCAGTGCGGCAACCAGTTTATAAAAGAACGAATCCCGAATACCCAGCTTATGGCCGTGGCGGATAGCACGTCGAATAATACGACGTAGCACATAACCACGCCCTTCGTTTGATGGGATAACACCGTCTACAATCATAAAACTACAGGAACGAATATGGTCAGCAATGACTTTAAGCGAGCTGTTATCCAGATCTTTGCAGTTCGCCAGTTTGGCAACGGCTTTAATCAGAGCCTGGAATAAGTCAATATCGTAATTGCTATGCCCGCCCTGCATAATCGCAGCAAGACGTTCGAGGCCCATGCCGGTATCCACAGACGGTTTTGGCAAAGGATTTAACTTGCCTTCACTGTCTCGATCATACTGCATGAAAACAAGATTCCATATTTCAATATAGCGGTCGCCATCTTCGTCTGGTGTACCCGGTGGCCCTCCGGGAATGTCTTCGCCGTGGTCATAAAAAATTTCGGTACAAGGGCCACACGGGCCGGTATCTCCCATTGACCAGAAATTATCTTTAGCACCGATACGACTAAAGCGCGATGGATCAACCTTGATTTCGTTTAACCAGATATCAGCCGCTTCATCATCTTCATCGAATACGGTTACCCATAGTTTGTCAGCCGGTAAACCTAAAACTTCTGTTAAAAATTCCCATGCATACTCAATGGCTTCTTGCTTAAAGTAATCACCAAAACTGAAGTTCCCCAGCATTTCAAAAAACGTATGATGACGAGCCGTGTAACCTACATTTTCCAGGTCATTGTGTTTGCCTCCGGCACGAACACAACGCTGTGAAGAGGTTGCGCGTACATAGGGGCGCTTTTCATGGCCAA
>JALTLP010000151.1 GCA_027001895.1 Chromatiales bacterium
TGCTTTCTGATGCACCAGTCGAAATTATTACAAAAAATAAATGCAATGCAGAATGGGCGCTTAAAATACAGCGCGACAGCATTGTTGATGTATTTGATTCGATGGATGACGATTATCTTCGCACCCGCCGGGACGATGTTGACCATGTTGTTAACACCATTATGCAAACCTTACTAAGCGGGCCGATTCACCACAGTGTTCATCATTCACAGGAACAACGTTTAAGTGGGCATATTATTGTTGCAGATGATATATCACCGTCTGAACTGGTACTGATGCAACATCAGGGTATTGCAGCGATTGTTACCCAGACTGGCGGGCCAACTTCACACACAGCAATTATTGCCCGCAGTCTTAACATTCCTGCCATTGCAGGTATTAATAATATACACAGTATTTTACATGAGGCTGAAACAATTGTTGTTGATGGCCGTTTTGGTTTAATTCTTACAAATATAGATGATGATTCCCTGTACCATTATCATCGTATTCGTCGTGAACAGAAAATACAGTTAAAACGTTACAAGGAATTTTCACACCAGCCGAGCTTTACTGAAGATGGTGTTGAAATAAAAATTAAAACCAATATTGAATTACCGGAAGAAATCCCGTTAATGGAAGAAATGGGCAGTAATGGTATTGGCCTGTATCGGACAGAATATCTTTTTATGAATCGCTCAACGGCTCCGAGCGAAGAAGAGCAATTTCAGGCTTATGCCAATGTTCTGTCAAAACTCAATGGTAAATCACTGACAATTCGTACTCTTGACCTTGGTTCTGATAAACAGGTTGACAGTGGCAAGCAACGTTCACACACCATTACCAACCCGGCACTCGGGTTACGCGCAATTCGTTTATGCCTGAATGATTTGTCATTGTTCGTTCCTCAGGTCAGAGCAATACTTCGGGTTTCGGCAATGGGCCCGGTAAAAATGATGATCCCGATGCTTTCGAGTATTCATGAATTGCAACAGGTAATGCGTATTATAAAAATTACCCGCACTGAGCTGCAAAACGAAGGTATTGCATTTGATTCGAATATGCCCATTGGTGGAATGATAGAAGTTCCCGCTGCCGCAATTTGTGCTGCAATGTTTGCATCTGAACTCGACTTTTTATCAATAGGAACAAATGATCTTATTCAGTATACGCTTGCAATCGACCGTATTGATGACGAAGTCAATTATTTATACGACCCGGCCAACCCAGCAGTGCTTAACCTGATTTCAACCACCATTGAAGCTGCAAAACAGGCAAAAATTCCGGTAACCATGTGTGGCGAGATGGCCGGTGACCCACGTTACACAAGATTACTGATTGGCCTTGGGCTGAAAGAATTCAGCATGCACCCAAATTCACAACCACCTATTAAAGAAATAATTCCAGCCTGCAATTGCAAAAACTTACAAAAGAAAGTCAAACGACTGCTTAAAATAAATAACTACGCCGACTTTACCAATAACCTCGAACAGTTTCTTAACTGAGCAGGCCGCAAAGCTCAGAATTTCTTTTTATTTTACAGGCCCAGCCTGTTACACTTGCTGATTACCAAACTGGCAGTTTCAGCAATATCATGAAGATAGTGGTCTAAGCATGGCAAACACAAACCTAGAACAACAGGATATTCTTCACACTATCGCAGAATGTATCGAAAATGATGACTGTCATAAAATTGATACGCTTCTTAAAGACCTTCACCCGGCAGAAATTGCCCATATACTCGAAACGCTTTCTGTCAAAGAACGTGAGTTACTATGGGAACGCATCCCTGCGGATTACGAAGGTGAGGTTCTGATAAACCTCAGCGAGTCTGTACGTAGCCACTTTATAAAAACAATGGAACCCTCGGCGCTGCTTGCTGCAACCGAGTCGCTCGAAACCGATGACCTGGCCGACATCCTGTCTGAAATTCCACAGGCGGTCAGCCAGGAACTGCTGCTTAGTATGGAACAGCAGGATCGTGAGCGATTAAAGTCCGTCCTGTCCTATGCAGAAGATACTGCTGGCGGGATAATGGATTTAAACACCATTATCGTCCGTGCCGATACCAGCCTCGAAGTTGTGTCACGTTATTTACGCTTTAAAGGTGAATTACCGGAAGGAACAGATACTTTATATGTTGTCGACAGGGACAACCACTATCTTGGCCTGCTGCCCTTAACAACCCTGTTAACCAGCGACCCTAACCTGCTGGTTGCCGATACCATGGAGTCCGGTGTTGAGGCAATAAAAGCCGAAACCCCGGTACGTGAAGTTGTAAATATATTTGAACATCGTGACCTTATTACCGCACCGGTTATCGATGAAAATGATAAATTACTCGGCCGCATAACCATTGACGATGTTGTTGATGAAATTCGTGACGAAGCCGAACATTCGGTAATGAGTATGGCCGGCCTGAATGAAGAAGATGATATGTTCGCATCGCCCCTGGTCAGTGCCCGACGTCGTGCTGTCTGGCTAGGCGTTAACCTGTTAACCGCCATTATTGCTTCACTGGTTATCGGCCAGTTTGAACAAACCATCGAAAAACTGGTGGCATTGGCAATTCTAATGCCGATTGTTGCCAGTATGGGCGGCATTGCTGGCAGTCAGACTTTAACCCTGGTAATACGTGGTATGGCACTTGGCCGTATCGGTAAAACCAACGAACTTAAATTACTAAAAAAAGAAATATGGGTGGGTCTTTTAAACGGGATTATCTGGGCTATTATTATCGCTGGAATTGCCGGTTTCTGGTTTGACAGTGCTCAGTTAAGCTACATTATCGGTGCAGCAATTATTATTAACCTGTTTGCAGCCGCACTTGCCGGTGCGGGCATTCCAATAATACTGGATCGTATCAATATAGATCCGGCCCTGGCCGGCACGGTTATCCTGACAACCGTAACCGATGTTGTCGGTTTCCTGGCTTTTCTTGGGCTCGCGACAATGCTGCTTTTATAAAGAGATAATATGACTAACAAGCCAGATGATACAGATGACATAGAATATGTCAGCAAATCACAGTTAAAACGTGAAGCTCACGCCTTAACCGACCTGGGAAGCAAGCTGCTGGAACTGTCCGTTGAGCAACTTAACAGGTTTGACCTGCCAAACGATATTCTCGAAGCTTTGAAAGTTGCCAAAAATATAAAAAAACACGGTGCGCTTAAAAGGCAAAAGCTGTATATCGGCAAGTTATTGCGTAGTATCGATGCAAAGCCCATCGAAGCACAATATGAAATGCTGCAAAGCCCGCATAAGGAAGATGTCAAACACTTTCATGATGTAGAAAACTGGCGTGACAATATCATTGCCAACCCAAAAAAGATAAACGAATTTTTAAGCCAGTATCCACAGGCACAACGACAGTCACTTATAAAAATGCAGAAAGACGCAGTGAATACCAACCCACAAATTTCTACACGAGCAAAGCGTAAGTTGTTTTCTTATATAAAGGATTTTGTTTTTAATAATCCTGATATATAGTGCTTTTGACTTAATATCTTTTTCACCTATCCAATAGGGCGAGGTATTTCCCCGGATTACACTGCGTTTTATCAAGGCTATTTAATATATGTTTCGCCTCGCGCTAACGCGCTGTAGGCGAGTGCGTCCTGCACACGCCCTTCGGTATCACTTGCGCTTTAACATTGACAACGTCATGGCGACTAAAAGGGGAGGTTCCCATTGTAGAGTCTTTACCGTCTAATATGAATCAAGACGATTTGCGGTAACAATTCAATTTACGATGCTCCAGAACCGGAAATTGCTTGCGAGTCAAGCGGGTTTTTTCCTGATCCAGATCGGCAATAACAAAACCGGAACCCCGTTGCAGCCGGTCTTTCACCTCACCCCACGGATCCACAATCATACTGTCACCATAGGTTTCGCGCCCATTTGCATGGTAGCCCCCCTGCGCAGAAGCAACCACATAACTCAGGTTTTCTATCGCCCGGGCACGTACCAGCGACTCCCAGTGAGCCTTACCGGTTAACGCTGTAAATGCAGCGGGCAGAACAATAAGATCGACCCCTTTATCCGCCATACGACGAAACATTTCGGGGAAACGTAAATCGTAACAAACAGCAATGCCCATGCAACCAAACGGTGTCCGGGTAACCACAATTTCATTACCTGCTTCAATAACATCTGACTCTGAATAATGTTCTCCGTCATCGAGATCAACATCAAATAAATGAACCTTGTCATAACGTGTTACCACTTCCCCTTCCGGGTTAAATAACAGACAGGCAGCACGCACCTTTTTTTCATCTTCAGTTGCAATCGGAATAGTACCAGCAACAATCCATAGCCGGTGCTTATTGCACATCTGTTTTATAAAATTCTGAATGGGTCCGTCACCGATGTTTTCTTTAACAGCCAGGATATCCTTTTGCTGCATACCCATGATAGCGAAAAACTCTGGTAGCACAACAAGTTCGGCTCCCGCGTCTGCGGCATAACTTATCCAACGACCGGCTTCGTTAAGATTAGCCGAAACATTCGGACCAGATGCCATTTGTACTGCAGCGATACGTTTCATATAGTTTTCTCAGAATAATTTAATGATTGCTGTCTTTATCTATCATTAATTCAAGCTCGTCAGGTTTTAAACCTGCAGCCTGGATTTTAATTCGTGACGAAGACAGGCCCAGCGAAACAAGCCAGCCTTTCAGTTCCGATGCCCATAGCATACCAACTTCTCCTCCTGGATAACGCAAAACAAGTTTTTTATTATGCTGACTTGCTAATGCTTTCATCGTAGCCGAAATTGCCGGCATATTTAAAACTGTCATGGCATCACGAGGAACCGACCATTGTTGCAGGGACAGTGTATGTACCTCTGCTTTTATGTCATCCTGTTCAGCAGACAAAACAGTCGATAAATAAAAGAAAAAGACCAGGATATAAAATAGCTTATAATAATTTAAAGAACGCTTATGATTCATCATCTGTTTCATCCTGTACATCACTGGTTTTTTCTGCCGGGTCTTCATTCTTGTCAATACGTTCTACCACCGGTTTATCCCACGTGCCGGTTAAATGATAAATACGTTTTGACGATTCATCAATGCCCGAACCAAACAGGTTCTTAAAAAAGTAAATCACTGCGCCTACCTGTGGACCAAAGACAAAACCACTGGTTAATGGCAAGGTGCCGCTTACATTGGGAACCA
>JALTLP010000152.1 GCA_027001895.1 Chromatiales bacterium
CCGAGGGGGAGGGTTTTCATTTTTTTATAATATAAAAAATTAACCACAGCGGACACAGCGGACACAGCGAAATGATATTTTTACGGTTAGCGTAAACAACCTGGCCTGAATTAAAAAGAATTTCTCTGCGTTCTTTGCGTCCTGGCGGTTTAAAAAAAATTAACCCACAAAGAGTAAACATAGCGTTTTCAGAAAGGTATTACGCCCTTTCAGTTACAGCTATATTAAGCACTGACAATAATACGGGTTTTTGCCGTGCCCAGTACCTTGTTTGTTACCCAATCGAGAATATCGAACTCAATAACATGGTTACCGATATCAGCCGATGTTGGTTGAATCAATATATCGTAACGCTCTGCTGAAACCGTATCGAGTGTTGTTATTGTTCTGGCATTTGGTAATGGCCGTCCATCTGATGCGATGATCGAACCTTGTAAGCCACCGAGTTTTAACTGCTGAGGTAAATAACCGGCATTGATGTAGCGTATTAACAAGGTTTGACCAACGGTCATGTTTACCGGAATATTCGATGAATCCTGACTAGCAGACTGGTTGCCGTCTACACCTGAAATAATAAAATATTTAGGGTTGAGTTCATTAAGCCCGGCATCACCACCACAAGTACCGGCAGACCAGTTTTGTGGTGACTTATGCCAGCTCGGATCTATTTCATCTACCGCCCAGATGGCTTCAAGATCATAAGTAGGGCCACCTGCAAATGCTGTACCTTGTCCTTCTGGCGGGTCAACAATTAAAGCACCGTACATGCCCATTTCTGCGTGTAACACGGTGTTGGTATGGCAGTGATAAAAATAAGTCCCAGCCTGACTAGGTCGCCATTGATAGGTGTAGGTACCGGTTACATCCCAGGAAGTATGGCCAACACCATCACTTCGATACTCTGGTTCTATACCATGGTGATGTACCGTATGGCGCCACATCATTCCACCACCCATTACATTTAAAACCGTATGCGCAAGTTCACCCTCTGTAATTCGCATAGGGACGGATGGAAAGGCACCGTCCATCATCCCACCCATGCCGCTCATACCACTAGAACCACCGGGGTAACTGATTACTTGCCCATTTTTATCGAGGTTTTGCCCGGAAAAGCCCCAGATGCTGACGGATGTACCGTCATCCATAAGCATTGAACCATTCATATAAATGCTTCTGTTAAACGTTTTATCCGGGTTCGGAACAATTACAGGCTCTTCAGCCGTATTGCGAGGGTATATATAACAGGCTGTTGAACCCATGCCACCACCGCCGGTTCCACCACCAGGGCCGCCACCATTTCCACCACCGTGATTTTCTATTTTGTCTTTTAACTTAAACATGATTATCTTCCCTGAATTTTATGTTTTACTTTCGTAATAAATATCTGTGAGTGCACCAAACATATAGGAACCACCGTTTGACGTTTGCGTCATCTCGTCATGTAAGTGCATCGGGTAGGCAATATGACGGTTTTCAGCTTTTGCTTGTTGTATTGTATTTTTAGTAAATGGTGGAACAGAATCCGGTGGCGCATCGAAAGGATAAATAACATCACAAATGCCACCTTGGCCATTTAAGGGTACAACATCTTTTTCCCATACATCTGTCAGTTGAGTACCATCCTTACTTAACCATTCCATATGATTAGCATGTATATGCATTGAGTGACGTGCTTTACCGATGTTAATTGCACGTATTAATGTTCGGTCGCCAAGGTCACCCACAAGTTTTGTGCGTGGGTCGTACATGCTGTCTTTTGCTGCATCCATCGCATCTGGATGACCAGGTGGCTTGCCACCCAGACCATTTAAGGTAAAGAACCGGGGAACAAAGCGGCTGGGCATTGATGTATTATTTTGCATTGCGCTGTTCCAGGCTGGATCGATATCGTTAAACACCCAGAATTTTTGTTGCTTAAATGTTTTACTGCCAGAATATAATTCTGTTGTACTGCCTTTTGGCATAACAGCAAAACCGCCATGTAGACCAATTAAACTGTTTTCTGAAGTCGGATCCTGGTAGATATACGTTCCGGCCTTGCTTGCAGTAAAAGTAATGGTTGCCTGGTCACCGCCAGCAATTAAACCACTGTCTGCTCCATTAATACCCGATATTTTAAATTGATGAGAACTCGTTAAGGTATTTATAATAGTAAGCTCAACGCTATCGCCTTCCCTTACTATCATTCCCTGCCCCGGAACGTTTAACTCAGTCGCGCTGTTACTAAAACCACGAAAATAAACATTGGTAGAACCGGCTGCATCTGCAAGTGGAACAGTGCCATCAGTTATATAAAAAGTTTTCTTGATAGTTGCTGGTGAATTGCCGGTTGGTATTGGCGCGGGTTCAGGTGTTGTTGATCCGCCGCTTGATGGTGTAGTTGTATCTGAAGATGTAGGCGGAGTATTGCTTGTGCCACCACCACAGGAAATCAGTCCACTGCTAACAATTACTGTTGATGCAACAGCTACACCACTCTTTTTTAAAAAATCACGTCTTTTCACGGTAAGTCCCTTTGTTGTAATGTCCTTAACAGCTCTGGAACTTAGCTTTTCATATATGTTAGAAAATTACAATATACTTGATAAGGGAATACAGGAAATTGTGATGGTAATCACAGGCAAATTAATAGCCGATAAATCTGGTTGGTTAAATTAGGTGGAGATTTAAAAAATTAAATCGAAAACTTGTTCTTATAACATAATCATTTTCAAGAACAGTACCATATTAAGTCCTGTTTAACGAGAATGTGCATTGCTATTTCGGCTATCCAAAATAGCTTAATATAAAAGTTAAATCACCCAGGTCACTTTTGCTACCCGTTACTTTACTTAGCTGAAAATAATTGCAAGTGCATTGTGTCGCTTGATTCATCTGCAGTAAAGAACACCTGGATTATTTGTTTTCGCCCCATTAATATTGCTTTAAGTATTGTTTCTTCTTGTTCCTGTGGTGCCACAATACGGAGATAAGAAGGCGTTTTTGCTGCAATATCCCCTATCGCTTTGAGCAATAAGGTAAACTGATCTGTTTCAAAAACATCGACTTTTAAATCCATTCGAACCCTTTTTGTGGATTTTGACTTTTTCTTCGATGTTGATGTTACTGTTAAATTACTGAGACTAAAACCTGATTTTTTGAATAACGCTGTCAGCTTTTTTTCTGTAACTTTCTTTTGTGAGCTGAACTTAACCCGTTTGTTTTTTAAACTTACGTCAACCGAGTCAGCATCAACACCGGGTAATTGTCTGATTTTTTTGCCCACACTATAAACACAAAAAGCACAAACCATTCCTTTAACATCTGCACGATAGTGAAAATTATCCGCCCATGTATTAATACTTAAAAAGGCCAGCAATAGTATAAAGAGAAGGCTTTTAAATTTAGTGGTATGTGTCATTCTACTATTTCCTTAAATTTGGGTATGTGTTTTTAAAAATTAACTCTAAAACCGGTTCGCATACCGATAAACTAAACACTAAATAAAGGCTATACCGTTTATAAGACATATTAGAGGTCTAACCATATTCGTACAGGTAACAAAACATAAGCTGCTGTAAAGCCAATGCCCCATAAAATAACGGAAGACCAGTAAACCCGTTTATTCCATTTATGTGCGGTACTACAGGCTTCACCTAATGCCTGGTCAGCAGGACAGGCGCGTCCAGGTCGATACATTAACCACCCTGAAATAACTAACATTAAACCTGAAAAAGCAAATACCCAAATTTTATGTTGACTTAAAACAATAAGAAACGGAAAAGCACTGGTCATCGCTGCAACGGTTGCACCTAAACCAAGGGTGACAAAAATAATCGGGATAGCACAACAAACTAATGTACCTGTGGTTGTAAACAAGGTAAATATTGTTACACTGCTATCTTTTATTTTAGATGTTTGAACACTCATTGAAATAACTCCATATTAATGTCTTAAAACGATACTACTAAAATATAAGTTCCGTCATTGCGAGTGATAAGCTTATCGCTCGCAATGACGTACTTACTTTATTTAAGCGGAGTCGTTTTCATACTGCGATAAGTGAAGCCGGAATCATGAAATAACTTTTTCAGTTTTTCTTCTTTTAAAACCAGACCGTCTTTTGCATCCACACTGACAATACCATTATCCAGGTCGACTTTAATATTACTGATACCTTCCATTTTTTTGAATTTCTTCTCAATACCATAGGCACAAAATGGGCAAGCCAGGCCATCGACACGAATGTTGTAATGGGTACCTGCAGATGCAAAACTTTGTTGCATGGAACCGATTAATAACATAACACTAAAAATACTCATTATTAATTTTTTACTCATTTTACTACTCCTGTTTAATTTACCTGGTCATTTACAAGTGCCATTCAAAACTGAGTTTGGCTCGATAATCAGACTTCTCTTGTGAACCGTTAAGGTCACTAACTACGGGTAATTGAATACCCCCTCTTACCGCAAAGTTTTTAACCGTCCACATAAAGCCGGGCGATATAAACCATTCATCTCCACCAGTATTGGCTACGCTAGAACCATTGAGTGTGGCTATGTCGCCCAGTTCGCCATTAAGTTCCAGTAAATACACCATATCGGGTTCGGTATATCCTGTAAGATTCGGTCGCCAGCCAACAACAAAATCGAGCAACGTTTTATCACCACGTTGCAGTCCGGCATTGTTTGTTCCGTTTTGGCGGTAACGTACACTGGCCCAGCGATACCAGCTTCTGCCTTCATATCCATAAGATAAGCCCACAACACTATCGGTAGTGCCGCTACCTAAAGCAGGTGCCTGTGTTTCATCACCTGTGTCTGAAATTATTTTAAGTGAGACTGCCGCACTTTCCTGTAAAGCCCTGGTATCTTTACGCCAGAAACGGTACTTGGTAAAAATGGCTGCATCACCAAAACCACTTGAAGAATTTCCATCATCCGCTTTTATTTCATATGGTAAATCAACACCCATTGCCCAGTCGCCTGTGATGCCATACTTCACTTCCAGGCCCAGCTCATTTTCCAGTTCATTACCTTTTTTAGATGAGTGCACTTCGGTTGCCACTTCAAAGCCATCCTTAAATAAAACATGAGGCCCCTGGCCAAAGATGGGATCGTGTGCAAATGCAGTTTGACTTACCATACCGGCAATCAATACCAGCGCTGGTTTTATTAAACATTTTGTTCTCATATTTGCCTCTTAAGTTTGGTCACATTACTATGACTGTCTGGAGCTAACTCCAGGTTCAATTTAATTTAATAAATTATTAAATAATTTATGTTGAGAGTACTTTACAATCTGGAGCTGGCTCCAGGTCAAGGAAAAAAATAAGAGATTTTAAAATAAATTAACTATATATATGAGGAGTCATCGATTTAAACACGGCATTGCACACCACAAACAACTTTTTTTGCATTTTGATACAGCGCAAAGAATAACAGCAGGCTGGCTGTGCTAAATAATTCGATTTGATGAGTGGCGATAAACCCCTGAATTTGAATACCAAAGCTGGTGCCCAGAGCCGGTAGCGCGCTGGCAATAAAGCCAACGGCAATAGGTAAAATTGGAGAACAACATAGCATGGGGGCAAGAATGCCAATCAGTAAGCCACCGGTAGCGGATGATTTGCTGGATTTTTGTCCCTGGCGAATTAAATAAAACATTAATGGCATCATTAAGGCAACCAGCAAGGACATTAATACCGAAAAGCCGACTAAGGTTGGGTTTAAATATTGCAATGCTTCAAAACTGCTATAACCGCCTGTATAGGATGCCGGTAATGTTGTTAAATAAAGTAACAGGAACAGGATAAAGCTGATAATCGTCACCCAACGATAGCGGTTTGTTTTGAGTACTATTTTTAACGCATCTAAAATAGTTTTCATTTTATTTACCCGTTTTACTGCCAGCTGCAAACGCCAGTATTGTTTTCATGGTTCGGTTCGGTGCAGTATTGACTGCCTTTACAAGCCCCTGCTCGTCAATTAAAAAATAAACATCCGGGAATTTTTTCGGGTTAAGCTTTTTATCCATTTGTTTAGAAGCTTCGCCAATGACCCAGTTTTTCTGACCAATAACCTCGGCAGCAAACTTTTTCATAAATTCGGCCATGCTCACACCGGGATAACCGCCATTGTTATAATTGCGCAGTGCCAGAATAACCAATCCATTTTTTTTCAAGATAGCCTGATTTTTTTGCATGGCTTTTACACTGGCAACACAGGTATGACACCAGGTAGAAAATAACCAGAGCATTACTTTCTTACCCTGATATTCCGAGAGTAAATGTTGTTTGTTCTGGCTGCTAAAGCTACTTGCAGCCACCGAAAATGGAAGTTTTTCAGGGGATAAATCAAGTGACCAGGCAGCCATTGATGTTGTTATTAAAACCAGAAATATTATTAACCTTGTAATCATTAATGCTACCTGTTTGTCTGTTTTACTCACAAAAATTAAAAGTACAGCAAGAACGTAATTTTAAAACACTTGTCTTTGCGAGAAGCAGAGCGACGAAGCAACCTAAAATTTTCCAATATTTTGTAAAATTGCCTCAGGCACATCGCTTCGTCTCAATAACAAGGCTAGCCTGCACAACAGGATAATTGTTTGACATCTTTATTGAAGGTTTGTGCCGTTAATTTTAAACCTTCTACCATGGTTAGATACGGGAACAGCTGATCGGCCAGTTCGTTAATGGTCATGCGATTCCGTATTGCCAGCGTTGCGGTTTGTATAATCTCGCCGCCTTCAGTGGCCAGCACCTGGCAGCCGACAATACGGCCACTGTCTTTTTCTGCGACCAGTTTGATAAAACCACGGGTGTCCATATTGGCAAGTGCACGCGGTACGTTTTCCAGATCAAGTGTGCGGCTTTCAACATCAAGCCCATTATCTTTAGCCTGTTGTTCAGTTAACCCAACACTTGCAACCTGTGGATCAGTAAACACCACTGCTGGCATAACCGATAAATCGATTGCCACATCATCGCCGGTCATATTTCGCGCTGCACGGGTTCCGGCGGCTGCGGCAACATAAACAAACTGTGGCTGGTTAGTACAGTCACCCGCAGCATAAATATTTTCGACATTGGTACGCATATGGTCGTCAATCATAATTCCGCCGCGTTTATCAGTTTTAACCCCCACTTTATCAAGTGCGAGTGCCGCTGTATTAGGTGCACGACCTGTTGCAACCAATAATTGATCACCACACACTTCACCATTATTTGTTTTAACTGTAAAAGTTTTCCCATCATGGCTAATCGAGTCTGGTGAGGTATTTAACATCACGTTAATACATTCATCTTTGAATATTTTTGTTAATGCTTCACCAATAGCCGGATCTTCTTTTGATAATAAGGTTGAACGGGCAATAACCGTCACCTCAGCACCAATATGTCGGAATGCCTGAGCAAGTTCCAGGGCAACAACCGATGCGCCCAGTACAATTAAATGTTCTGGGATGCTATCAGCAACCAGCGCTTCGGTTGACGTCCAGTAAGGTGTGTCTTTTAAACCGTTAATATTGGGTATGGATGCACTTGCACCCACGGCCAATAAAATACGATCTGCTTTAATCTCTTTATCGCTACCGTCTTTTTGGGTGATAATAAGCGTACTTGCATCTTTAAAGCGTGCCATGCCGCGAATTAAATTAATCCCTGGGTTACTTTCTAAAATACTTTCGTATTTTGCATAACGCAGTTTTTCAACCCATTGTTGTTGCTGCTCCATCATCGCTTTACGATTAATCGCTGGAGTATTCAGTGGTAAGCCTTCTACATTGTGATGACCTTGTATATGTGCAATATGTGCACCACGGATAAATATTTTTGAAGGAACACAACCAATGTTTACACAGGTGCCGCCAATATCTTTTGCACCTTCTATAATGGTAACGGTTGCTCCCTGCTCAACAGCTTTAATGGCCGCGGCAAAGGCACCCGAGCCGGTCCCCACAATCGCAATATGTAGGCCGTTACCGTCACCACCTGTAACTGACGTACCGTCTTTGCTTTGCAATGTTGCCCCATAACCTTTCGACTCGATAGCTTTAAGTATTTGTTGTTCGCTAACAGCACCGCTTGATTCAACCTTAGCCATAGCATCTTTATAAGATACAGTAGCGGTAACACCGTCCAAAGCATTTAATGCTTCCTGTGCGGTTTGTGCACAATGGTCACAGGTCATGCCTGTAATATTTATGTTTAGTGAATTCATTTTATATTCCTTGAAAAATTATAATGATTAATGGCTGGCAGCTTCTTCTGGTATTTTGCAGCTGCTACAAACTTTGTGTGCTGGAGAAACAATGTCCCAGACAGAAACAACCAGCATTAAGACGATACCGGCATACAATAAATAGGTACTCCAGTCGTAAGCCCACAGCGGGAACATGGTCAGTAAAACCATAATAGGCCCGGCAATACCGACAAGCCCGCGATACCATATTTTGTGAATAAAGTAAGAATAAACATTTGCAGCCAACGCAAAGCCGGCAAAAATGGGGAGCAAAGTATTTAAGAATAAACCTTCATATTCGTGTAAAAACCCAAGGCCGATTGCGGCACCCAAAGAACCAAATGCCGGAAAGCATGAGGCGCACCCCATTGTTGCGGTAAGCACACCTAAAGACCCGGTTTTATCGAATAAGCTCGTAATCCAACGCATTATTAAATCCTCTGTTTGATTTAATACCAAGCATAAACCCTGTACTTACATACAGAGTCAAGGGCTGACTAGTTTAAAAAGGATGATGCGTTAAGTAACGTAATTATTTGTTAAATTTCAATATGTTATTTGATTACAAGGCTATCCACTATGGGGCAATGCGAGGTGTCCTTGTCTGCAATACAGGATTTTATCAATGTATTGAGTGTGTTTTTGAGGTTTTGCAGGTCTTTAATCTGTTGTTCGACATGGGCCAGTTTATGTTCAGCTTTGATACGAATATCGTCGCAATGACCATCACCAATTTCCAGTAATTCAGCAATTTCTTTCAGGCTAAAGCCGAGTTGCTGGGCGCGTTTAATAAAGCGTATTCGGTCGACTGTTTCGGCTGGGTAAACGCGGTAGCCTTCCAGTGGTTTTTCAGGTTCATCAATAATACCAAGGCGTTGGTAGTAGCGTACTGTTTCAACATTGACCTCGGCAGCTTTTGCTAAAAAGCCTATTGTTAGTGGTTTACTCATGCTATGCCCTGAAAAATCTGGTTTACCTGTTTAATGGAGACAAATTCTAAAGTTTAAGACAGTTTAATGTCTGAAAAGTTAATATAATACATGCATTATTGTTAATAAACCGATAAAATGCACATCCCCTCGACGGCACCCCATCTGAAAAATGAGTCAGATATATGCCTATCCGGGCATGTATGAGTCACAGTCACTCTCCTTAAGTTATTTCACTTTATTTTCAGGTACAAACTATGTCTACAGAAGCGATCACATCGTTTAGTCAACTAGCGTTGAGCAAATCTATTTTAGCCGCACTCGAAGAAGTGGGTTATGAATCCCCCTCTCCTATTCAGGCCGAAACCATTCCTTTAATTTTACAAGGCAAGGATATTATCGGCCAGGCACAAACCGGCACGGGGAAAACGGCTGCTTTTGCACTGCCATTGCTTTCTAATATTGATTTAAAGCAAAAAGATCCACAAATTTTAGTGCTTGCACCCACTCGCGAACTCGCAATTCAGGTTGCTGAAGCATTTCAAAAGTATGCTGCAAAAATGAAAGGTTTTCATGTACTGCCAATTTATGGTGGTGCTGAATACGGTGGGCAAATACGCGCATTAAAACGCGGTGTGCATGTTGTTGTGGGTACACCCGGTCGTGTGATGGATCATATCCGCAAGGGTACCTTAAAACTGGATAACTTAAATGCAATGGTACTCGACGAAGCCGATGAAATGTTACGCATGGGTTTTATCGACGATGTTGAATGGGTGCTTGAGCAAACACCCGACACGCGACAAATTGCACTGTTCTCAGCCACCATGCCTTCGCAAATTCGGCGTATAGCAACCCGTTACCTGAACAAACCCGAACAAATAACCATTAAGGTAAAAACAACCACCGCAGAAACAATTCGACAACGTTTCTGGCCGGTAAGTGGTTTACACAAGCTCGATGCGCTGACTCGTATTTTAGAAGCTGAAGACTTTGACGCAATGATTATCTTTGTGCGCACCAAAACGGCAACGGTTGAGTTAACCGAAAAACTCGAAGCCCGCGGTTATGCAACCGGTGCAATTAATGGTGATATACAACAAAACCAGCGCGAACGTACCATACAAAATTTGAAAAACGGTAAACTTGATATTTTAGTGGCTACCGACGTGGCAGCTCGCGGACTGGACGTAGAACGCATTAGTCATGTTGTTAACTATGATATTCCTTATGATACTGAAGCCTATGTACACCGTATTGGCCGCACCGGTCGTGCGGGTCGTAAAGGTGATGCAATTTTATTTGTCGCACCGCGTGAAAAAGGCATGTTAAAAGCCATCGAACGTGCAACCAAAAAACCGATTGAAATTATGGATTTGCCCTCTACGGAGCTGATTAACGACAACCGTATTGCCAAATTCAAGCAACGTATTACCGATACGCTTGCAAATGAAGACCTGGTATTTTATGCCAACCTGATTGAGCAGTATCAACAGGAGCATAATGTGCCAGCAGAAGAAATAGCCGCGGCACTGGCCAGGCTTATGCAAGGTGATGCACCCTTCCTTCTGCAAAATAAGCCCTTAAAGAAATCCAGAGATAACTGGGATAAAGATGATATACCAACACGTGGCAGAGATCGTGGACGTGGACGAGATCGAGGTAAGCGCCGTGAACGGTCCGCTAAAGATGAGTATGCAAAGCCGGAAGACGGTATGCAACGTTTTCGTATCGAAGTGGGACATGAGCATAAAGTAAAACCGGGAAATATTGTTGGTGCCATTGCTAACGAAGCCGGCATAGACAGTGAATTTATTGGCCGAATTAATATTAGCGACGATTACAGTCTGGTTGACTTACCTGCTGATATGCCAAAAGAAATTTTTAACGACCTTAAAAAAGTTCGTGTTGCCGGGCAGAAGTTAAATATATCCGTTTTAGGTTCTGAAAAACCGTCTCGGAAAAAAGATCGCAAATCAAAAGATAACCGACATAAAGACTCGGATAACCAGCCTGCCAATTACAAATCAAGTCGTAAACCTGATCACAAATCAGCAAACAAGGCTAAAAAGCCGAAAGACAAAAACAAAGGCAAATCTAAAAGTAAATCTGCACAAAGACCAGGGAAAAAAGGCAGGTTAAGCTTAAATAAATAGATATCTGATAGTGTTTTATTGACACAGATCAGTACTTCTTCCTTAAGTTTATTTCACACTGTTTTTAACATTGTGGGAGGAAGTATGAAGTACAATGAAAGCAGAATTATTACTATCAGAGAACAATGGTTTATTGAAACTCGCACCGGCTATGATGGCCCGTTCGAAACAAAAGATGAGGCTAAAAAATACCTGAAATTATTAAATAGCTGTGACGCGGCGAGATGTGAGTTTGCCGGTTTACAGTTTAGTCATACATAAAATGTTGTAGTTGTACAAAAGTAAGTTCAGCTTTATTCTGTTCTTAACGCATTGACAGGATCTAGCATTGCTGCTCGTCTTGCCGGTAACACTCCAGCCAAAAGGCCAATTAATATAGCAAGCCCTTCGGCAAGCACAACAAATGTCCAGGGAGTGTGTACCGGGAGTGCGGGCAAGGCTGCATGCAGTAATTGAGCTATACCAATACCAAGGACTAAACCGGCTACCCCTCCAACAGCAGATAAAACCACCGCTTCACCAAGAAACAACGAAAGTACCTGATTGTGTTTAGCACCTAATGCTCGCAATAAACCAATTTCTGATGTGCGTTCATTTACACTGATTGTCATGATGGTAATAATGCCGATACCACCAACAATTAACGAAATACTACCGATAGCACCCACCGCAAATGTTAAGACATTTAAAATAGAACCCAATACATCCAGCATCTGTTCCTGAGTGGTTATGGTAAAGTCTTCCCGGCCGTGCTTTGCTTCAAGTATACGTTTTATTCCAGCAACAACTTTGTCAACATTGGTTCCTTCTTTATATAAAAGGTCGATTTCCATCAGGCTGTCACGATTAAACAATTCCAGGCCTCGTGAAGCCGGAATATAAACCGTGTCATCAAGGTCAAAGCCTAATACCTGTCCCTTCGATTCCATAACACCAATAACACGATAGCGTGCACCACCAATACGGATACGTTCGCCCAACGGATTTGTGTTTTTAAACAGTTCCTGTTTTACTTTTGAACCTAAAACAACAAAGGCACGAGGTGCGGACGGATCGTCGTCTGGTAAAAATCGCCCGGCTCTTACGCGCATGCTAAATGTTTCTGGAAAGTCACTACCCACACCATAAACAGTTGTTCTACGGGTATGTCGATTACCTTCAATTTCTGCATTCCCCTGTACCAGTGGAACCACAGATTTGCTATAGGGTAATTGTTTGAGCGCCTCTGCATCGTCAATAGTAAGCGGTCGGACACTGCCAAATACACCCATCGTCATACCATGTGTTGTGACACGTCCCGGATTAATACCCACCAGGGTTGTGCCAAACTGGGTAAACTCAGATAAAACAAACTGGTATAAACCTTCACCAATGGAAGTGAGTAAAACAACCGCAGTAATACCGACTGAAATACCTAGCATGGTTAGAAAACTGCGTAGCTTATGTGCAAGTAACGAGGTGCCCGTAAGTTTCACAAAGTCTTTCGTTAACATGGTTAATGCCTCATTAAAGCATCAACCGGGTTTAATCTTGCTGCTTTTTTTGCCGGTAATAAACTGAACAGTACACCGGTGAGCATTGCAACAAACAATGAAGCAAAGGTTGCCCATAATGGTGCATATGCAGGCAGTACCGGAAATGCAGATCGTATTGCCCAACTGCCAAGTTGCCCAAGAATAAACCCAAGTATTGCCCCAAGCGTTGAAAGTAACACAGCTTCTATCAGAATTAACATTAAAATATTTTGTTCAGATGCGCCCAGTGACTTTAACAAACCAATTTCACTGGTACGTTGTGAAACGGTTACCAGCATAACATTCATTATTAATATACCGGCGACGGCCAGACTAATAGCTGCAATGCCACCCACAGCATAAGTAAGCGCACCCAGTATGCGATCAAAGGTTGCAAGTACTGCATCCTGGGTAATGACTGTTACATCTTCAACACCCTGATGGCGTTCACGTAGTGTCTCTTTTATAAAGGTAATCACTTCAGGAATGGCAGCACGTGTTTTAACTTCAACAAAAATTCTGAAAAGGGATGGCACATTAAAAAGTGATTGCGCAGAAGCAACCGGAATAATAACGGTATCTCCAATATCGATACCAAGGGACTGCCCTTCTGAATCGAGTATACCGATAACACGGTAGCGTCTGTCACCAATACGCATCCATTGCCCGAGTGCGGAATGTGCACCAAAAATTTCGTTTCTTACTTTATTACCAATGACGCAGACTGATTTGGCACGTTCTAAATCCATTTTTGGTAAAAATTTACCTTGCGACATTTTCCATTGTCGTAGTTTTAACAGTTCATGGCTGGAACCCTGTATAGTTATTTCTCTTTTGCGCCCCTGCCAGGAAACTTCGGCTGCACCTATATTAAGTGGTGCAATCCGTAATACGTCTGGATTGCGTGTTAAAGCAACAGCATCATTAATTGTTAAGTCACGTTCGGTAACGCCCATCATAGTAGCGGGGTTGCCACCACTTGTTTCACTGCGACCGGGTATAACAATAACAAGATTGGTACCGAGTGCAGAAAATTCAGCAGTTACATAGTTGCGTGCACCTTCACCTAACGAAGTCAGGATAACAACCGAGCCTACGCCTATACTCATTGCCAATAGCATTAAAAAAGTGCGCGTAGTATTGGCTGTGAGAGCCTGCCATGAAAACTTTATTGCATCACGTGTTAATAGCATTACTTACCTGGCACTGTATCGGATTCTATTCTGCCATCTAACATACGGATAGAACGGGTTGAACGCGCACCGAGAGATTCATCATGTGTAACCATTATCAGCGTAATCCCTTTATGGTTTAAAGCTTCAAGTATTTCGATAACATTAAGGCCGGATTTTTGATCAAGATTACCCGTGGGTTCGTCGGCAAGAAGTACAGAGGGCCGGCTTATAGTCGCACGTGCAATCGCAACACGTTGACGCTGACCACCCGATAACTGTTCAGGTTTATGATCTGCCCGGTTGCTTAAATCCAGTGAATCCAGAGCCGCAGCGACCCTGTCTTTTCGTTGTTGCTCGGGTATACCTGCAAGCACCAGGGGTAATTCGATATTTTCTGCTGCGGTTAAACGTGGCACAAGATGAAAGGTCTGAAAAACAAAACCTATACTTTTATTGCGCATTAAAGCCTGCTCGGTTTCATCCAGGTCGGTTACATTGGTGTTATTCAGGAAATATTGCCCTGACGTTGGCCGGTCAAGCAAACCCAGCAGGTTTAGCAGGGTTGACTTGCCTGATCCGGATGGCCCCATGATAGAAACATATTCAGCGTCTGTTATTTCCAGATTAATATCGTTTAAAGCATGTACTGTCTGTTCGCCGACCTGGAAATTACGATGAATGTTTACAAGCTTAATCATTTATTGTTTGTTTCAATTTTTACAGTTGCACCATCAGTAACACCATCACGATCAATTGAAGTAACGATTTGTTCACCTTTTTCAAGCCCTTCAAGTACCTCTGTGTATTTCCAGTTACTTAAGCCTGTTTTAATTTGCTTTTCATAAATCGTACTGTCGACACTGTCATAAATAAATACTTTCTGCCCTTCCAGCAAAGCCTCGGTGGGTATACGTAAAACATCGGTATGAGCGTTAATTATAATTTCAACATCTGCACTGTACCCCGGCAACATGTTTGTGTTGTTGTTTTCTATAATTATACTGACTTCTATATCAACTGTTCTGGCCTGCTTTTCCCTGTCCAGCACATAGGGTGCAATACGTCTAACTTTGCCATTAAAAAATTGTTTGTTATATGCGTCCAGTGATATTCGTGCAGGCATACCGACTTTAATTTCCGGCGCATCAACTTCATCAATCGGTGCCAGTACATACAGGCAACTGGCATCGATAATATCCACAGCGGGCGGTGTGGCAACGCCAACCGGAGAAGGTGTGACAAATTCACCTAACTCGCCAGCAACTTCAGCGACGGTTCCGTCAAAGGGGGCTTTTAGTATGGTGCGTTCGAGTTGTGCCTGTGCAACTGCAAGACGATCACGGCTTACCTGTACGGAAGACTTTGCGGCTTCACAGACAGCAGATTTTGCTTTTGCTATTCCAACAGCCTGTTCAGCACTGTCATCGGAGGTTAAGCCTCTTTTAAGTAATTTGGTTAGCCTGTCTGCTTCACGTTTGGCCACACTTGCAGTAACACAAGCTTCTTTTTTTCTTGCTTCGCTGGCAAGTATATCGCTTTTTGCAAGCGCCACTTGCGCAACAAGATCATCATTCCATATTTCGAGTAATACCTGGTCTTTTTTTACCTTATCGCCTTCTTTAACCGGCAATTTCGCAATTTGTCCGCCAATAGGTGGCGAAATCCCGGCACGTCGACATGCTTTAAGTGTGCCTGCACGGGTATTGGTTACGGTGCGTTGCACTTCACCCTGCTCTGCTTTTGCAATAACAACAGCAACAGGTTTTGGACGTTTTAACCAGCTAATTATGAGTATGGCTATAACAACTACAGCAATACTTATAATAAGTATTCGGTGACGCTTAAACATAATGACTCCACGTGGTTGTTTAGCAGTATAATTTGTGTTGATTTATCTGTCAGCAATATTGGGCATGGATAAATCACGCAGTGTTTTGTCTTTTACTGAATCATAAATTGATGATTCAATATCGGTGTATAAACTATCAATCACTTCCATTTGTGGAAGCTTTTCAAATTTCAGGTTGCTGGTTTCACCTGACTGACGTATTGCTTTAATAATGGAATTCAGCTTTAGTGTTTCTGGTGCTTGCGCGGGTAGATACGTGGGTGTCTCACCATCTGTTTGTATTAACAGTTTAGCATTTAACATATTTTCAATAAGTAGACCAATAGCTTCTATGCCTATGTTGAGTTTTTGTGACAAGGCATCCATTGTCCACCCAGGTTTGTTATGATAGTAATGCTGACCGATTAACGAAAGTATAAGCAAAGACACTTTTTCACGCATGCGGTTACTTAACCTTAATATACGTGATTGCAGGTTACGCTGTTCAGGATGCTGGTGATAAAATGCAATACTGCTGCCTATAAGCAGTATTAACCAGGACAGGTACATCCAGATCATAAAAATTATAAGCGTAGCGAATGCTGAATAAATCGCTGTGTACTTTGCTGAGTTAACAACAAAAGCTGCAAACAACCAGCCCGTTGTTTCCCACAAAATACCGGATACAACGCCACCAATCAGCGCAGATTTAAACTTAACCCGGGTATTAGGTACGAGTATATAAATTAGCGTAAAGGCAATAATAATTAATACGTAGGGTATAAGCCAGCCAGCAAAAGAAAGTAAAACACCAATCACTTTTATTTGCATTGCATCTTTAAATATCGATGCACTGCTTATCGATGCTGTCATCCCCAGTGCGGTAAACACCAGCACAGGGCCAATAAAGATAACACTCAGGTAATCACTAAAGCGTTGTGCCAGTGGCCGGTGTTCGCTAACTCGCCAGGCAAAGTTAAAAGCACGTTCTATTTTTTGTAATAAAGAGACAACCGTAAACAGCAGTAAGGCCAGTCCCATCGAACCCAGCACGCCTGCTTTAGTATTATCGACAAAACTTAAGATACGCTGAGTAATTTCAATACCTTTATCCCCAAGTGCAGCTAACAGGTTTAGTACAATGGGTTCGAGCTGATTGTGTACGCCAAAGCCTTTTAACACCGAAAAGCTCACGGCAAGTAACGGCACCATCGCCAAAAGAGTTGTATAAACCAGTCCCATCGATCTAAGGGTAAGCTGACCTTCTAACAAGTCACGAATAATAAGGTGAGCGATTCGTAGTGATGTTATAAAAGGTTGCAGCTTTGCAGGAATTTTTTCCGTTGGCGTATCCCAGATAAGGCTGGATAACTTTGCGGGTAACGCGAGTAATTTTAGTTTCATTTGCCTTAAAGCCGTTTTATTTTTTATCTTACAGGTTTGTAAAACTTACTATAAAACAAACCTTTACACTATTTAACTATAATATAGTGCTAAACAACAAAAAATTCAGGTTTTACCCGGCCAGCCTGTTTAAAACGGCTTATAATTGACCTGAATCAACCGGCCGGGCGTAATTTTAATCAACAAATGGTCCATGCTGGCGTATGGGTTCATTATGCGCTATCCCAAAACAAAGCATAAACTCGCTGTTATCATTTGCCTGAAATGTCAGTTCCGGCTCAGTGTTGATAAACGCTGCCTGACCTTCAGTAACCTTCTGCCCATTAACAACGATACTGCCGCTGGTTAAGTATACAATTCCCTGCATATTCTCCTTAAGCGCATTACGATAAACCGCGTTTTTATCCAGTTTGATATGTTGATAGATAACTTCGGTATGTAATTTCAACGGCGAGTTATCACCAACAATTATTTTTGCCTGTCCTCCGCTGAAGCTGTTAACCGGGAACGCATCCTGATTAACTTGCTGATAGGCCGGATCTGTTTGTTTAAGACGTTTAGGCAGATTAATCCATAACTGGATACCGTTACTTTTGCCTGTGTCAGCCGGCATTTCGGAATGCACCAGTCCTCGTCCAGCAGTAAAACGTTGTGCGCCACCGGCGGTTACAAAAGATTCGTTTCCCAGATTATCTTTATGCTGCATGCCACCTTCAAACATATATGTAATGGCTTCAAAGCCACGATGCGGGTGATCAGGAAAACCACGGCCTGGTGTTATAG
>JALTLP010000153.1 GCA_027001895.1 Chromatiales bacterium
ATCTCGGGTTTCACTAAAAGGTACCATTTCAACCCAGACATCGGCCGGAACGCGGGTGCCCGCTTCTGGCAGCCATTGTTTTACACGAGCTGGACCGGCGTTATAAGCGGCTGTGGCAAGAACCGGGTGGCCGTTGTAGCGGTCTGAAATGCGTTTTAAGAAACCCACACCGAGTTTTACATTGGTATTGATATTCAGCAGGGCTTTACGGGTGCTGCGCATGCGTATGCGTAGTTTACGTGCAATCAGACGTGCAGTGCGTGGCATTAACTGCATCAGACCAAGCGCACCGGCATGTGAGCGGGCATCGGGGGTAAAGGCACTTTCCTGGCGGATAACTGCAAAGGCCCAGGCTGGGTTTATATTTTGTTTTTGCGCCTGATTGATCACCAGCTCCTGGTGAGTCAGTGGAAAACGCAGTTCCAGGTCATCCCAGTACTTCGCTTGCGCCAGCGTCTGGATAGCGCGATCTGGCCATTGCCATTCGGAGGCGAGTCGAGCGGCTATCAGCATTTGCGGGTGGCTCATACGACCTACGGCATAGTTCCATTCACGGCGGGCATCGGCTGCACGTCTGAGAGCGAGCAGTTCACGGGCACGTAAAATGGCGGGTATCTTTTCGAGCTTGTCGAGTTTCTTGTTACTGTAACCGACCGGCCGGTGGGTCAGGCGGTAAACCTGGCCAATACGGTCAGCGGCTAAAAAACCGTAGTAATTACGGGAGTCGGTATTGACCAGATAATAGCTACGCGCTTCATCGAGTTCGCCCACGGCTTCTAATGCTCGGGCACGCCAGTAAAGCCACTTGGGTTTTTGCTGGACTTCGGGAGATAAGCGGTTAATCCAGCTAAGTGCCGAACTCCAGTCCTGGTCACGGATAGCCGTAATAACATGCCAACTACTGAGCTTGTCATCGACCAGTTTAATATCGAGTTTTTCTATCCAGTCACGGGCTTCGTCACTGTTGTCTTTTAATAGCGCAATGGCCAGACGGCGTAGTATACGTTCACGCTCCTGCACTTCGAAAGGGTAGGCCGATTCAAGCGACTGCCAGAGTGGAGCCGCTTTTTGCGGATCTTTGCGCGCCATTCGAGCCAGCCCATCGGCAATCATCCAGCGCAGCATTTTAGGCCGGGCATTTTCAGGGAAATACTGATGTGCTTTTACCAGATAAGCCGGATCACGGCGGATCTTGGACCACATGCTTATCCAGAAGCGTTCATTTTTGGGCAGGTAACGCCCCAGGTAACGTGCCAGCCTTGAACGGCCTGCGCGCATGGTCAGGTGGATACGCTGCCAAACCAGTTCGTTGCTTAACTGGCCGGATTTATGCCAGCTGTTAATCGACGAATCACATTGTCTTGGCAACGACTTGCCAGTTAGCCACAGGCCTTCAAGCACAGCAAAGGCTTTGTCCTGCTGGCCGGTTTTAAGCAGGGCTCTAGCAAAATAGCATTGCATACGACGATCATTGTTGGGGTAGTAGTTGCTGATAAATAACTTCCACTTACCACGTCGGGCCAGACTGTTTAACCAGCGATGCCGCAGCCGGGTAGCAACAGGGGTGCCGGCATTCTCATTAATAAAAGTTTTAATTTTGCTAGTAGGTAAATGGTAGAGGCCACGTGTGTATTCGTTTAATTTTAAATAGCTGTGTAACGGGTAGTCGCGTAGCTGCTTTTCAAGGCGGTGGTACGTTTGGGTATGTCCCAGCCTTAAGGCACGTTGCGCGGCTTCGTACTGGTAACGCTGTGTAATAATTTTTTGTGACTCAGAATAGGCCAGAGCTGTATTAGCAGATAAAAACAGCCCGGTCGCGCTAAAGATTAGCGTCAATAATCTGCTGTTTTGGCGTTTTTTACACTGCATCCCTTAATCCATTCATTAACTATGCCAACAATGTTAAATAAGTCCCTAAAAAACAATATGTAAGTTATTGAATTTTAAATAATAGCAATAAGCTGACTGCTTCTTTAACATTAGCATATCGGCAGCGGATAAGCATCGATGAAATTGTATTTGTAGAGTCGGTCACAGGCTTTGAAGAAAAGCTCGTTCCCCCTGTTTTTAAGGGTTTATCAGGATACAAGCAAATAACCATTCAAATTGTACCGTTTTTGCTTTACCAAAGGGGTTAATTTTGTAACTATATTTACAAAAACCGCTAAAAATAAAAGCAGGCAGGCGGTCGCTACAAAATGACAAAGCAGGGGGAATTCGCAATGGCTTCACCAACTCAACAGCCGTCAGAACCTGGTCTTCGGCCCGAACAACTACCGTTTGTCGCCCCCTGTCATTTTCTGCAGCCAATGGCACCGATACGCTGGTTAAAACTGGGCTGGCAGGACTTTAAGCTGGCACCCAGACAAAGCCTGACATACGGGGCTGCAATGATGTTGCTCAGTTATCTGGTTAGTTTTTTTGCGTTTGAATTTGGTAACTTCTATTCCATCCTCACATTAATATCCGGTTTTTTATTACTGGGTCCCATTATTGCCATCGGTCTGTATTCAATTAGTTGCCAGTTACAGGAAGGGCAAACCCCGGTACTGGGTCATTGCCTGCGCGAAGGCCGTAGTCACGTGGGAAACATTGGTGTGTTTATTGTTATGTTGCTGGTGGTTTTTTTAATCTGGGCGCGTGCGGCTTCCATGTTGCATGTGTTTTACCCGGAAACCACCCACGCCAATATGCAAAGTTATTTAACCTTTCTTGGTATTGGTACATTTGTCGGTGCAATTTTCTCTTTTATAATTTTTACAGTGAGCGCCTTTTCGCTACCGATGATAATGGATAGAAAGGTTGATACCGTTACCGCCGTTGTCACCAGTGTTAATGCGGTGCTGCGTAACAAAAAACCAATGCTGGTCTGGGCTGGCTGTATTTTTATAAGCGTGGTGTTCAGCGTGGCAACTGCGTTTATTGGCCTGTTGGTTTTATTACCGGTTATTGGCCATGCCACCTGGCATGCTTATCAGGAAACCATTGATGCCAGCCAATGGCCGAGACACAACTAAACATTTAGCATTAGCGAAGTATTTATATAACGTGAAGCCGTAGCCTAAAAAGTTTATACTTCGCAGCTTACCATTTTCCCAATTTATAGATTTTAAGGAAATATCGGCTATGCCAGATACCAAGAACCAAGACCAAAAGCTTAATAAAACCAGTGCCCGTATCACCGAGCAAAAATCTCAGGGGGCTTCTCAGGCCATGCTCTATGCTACAGGACTTACCGAAGAAGATATGCACAAGGCAGAAGTCGGTATTTCCAGCGTCTGGTATGAAGGCAATAGCTGTAATATGCATTTAAACGATCTCGCCGCCAGGGTAAAAGAAGGCGTACAGGCTGCCGGTTTGGTGGGCATGCGTTTTAACACAATTGGTGTCAGTGACGGTATTTCCATGGGCACCGATGGCATGAGTTATTCGTTACAGTCACGCGATTTGATTGCCGACTCGGTTGAAACTGTGATGAACGCTCAATGGTACGATGCCAATATATCGATTCCTGGTTGCGACAAAAACATGCCCGGCGTGTTGATTGCAATGGGGCGAATTAATCGGCCCTCGTTAATGGTGTATGGTGGCACGATTCGCGCTGGCCACTACCATGAAAAAACGCTCGATATTGTTTCGGCTTTCCAGAGTTATGGTGAGTATATTGCCGGGCGAATAGACGAAGAAGAACGTCAGCAAATTGTTCGCCATAGTTGCCCGGGTGCAGGTGCCTGTGGCGGGATGTATACGGCCAATACCATGGCCACCGCGATAGAAGCGATGGGGATGAGCTTGCCTTACAGTTCATCCACTCCGGCAGAAGATCCACTTAAGCAGGAAGAGTGCATTAAAGCCGGCACAGCCATTCGCAATTTGCTGGAAAAAAATATTTGTCCGCGTGACATTATGACCCGTGATGCCTTTGAAAATGCATTGGTCATGGTTATGGCACTTGGCGGCTCAACTAACGCGGTGCTGCATTTAATTGCGATGGCGCGTGCGGTCGACGTAGAGCTGACCATTGATGATATCCAGTCAGTCAGTGATCGCATCCCGTTTATTGCCGACTTAAAGCCAAGCGGTAAGTACGTAATGGAAGACTTGCAAGGCATAGGCGGTATTCCAGGTGTAATGAAGTACTTACTTGATAAAGGTTTACTAAACGGTGACTGCTTAACGGTAACCGGTAAAACCATTGCCGAAAACCTTGCCGACCTGCCAGGCTTAAAAGACGAGCAGGATATTATTATGCCGCTGGACAAACCCATTAAAGAGTCTGGCCATATTCGTATATTAAAAGGGAATCTCGCCCCCGGCGGTTCGGTTGCCAAGATAACCGGTAAAGAAGGCTTAACCTTTACCGGCCCGGCTAAAGTGTTTGACGCCGAAGAAGATATGCTTAAAGCATTGGAAGACGGCAAGATTGAAAAAGGCGATGTTATTGTTATTCGTTACGAAGGTCCGAAGGGTGGGCCGGGCATGCCTGAAATGTTAACTCCAACTTCGGCCATTATGGGGGCCGGTTTAGGCAGTGACGTGGCGATGATTACTGACGGCCGTTTCTCCGGCGGTTCGCATGGCTTTATTATTGGCCACGTAGTGCCCGAAGCACAGGAAGGTGGGCCGATTGGTTTAATTAAGAACGGTGATGTCATTACCGTGGATGCCGAAAAACTGCTACTTAATGTTGACGTAGACGATGCCGAAATGGAACAACGTCGCAACGCATGGACAATGCCAGCGTATAAAGCAACTCGCGGTACTTTGTATAAATATATCAAGGTTGTAAAAAATGCATCCGAAGGTTGTGTAACCGACGAATAGCAGAATAAATATTTATTAATTTTGAGACACAGGTTTAACTCGTTCGGGTTAACCTGCTTATAAGTTATTGTATTTTAAATAATTCATTAACAATTAATATAGCTGCAGAATGCAAGCTTTTTGCTTGTCAATATGCCACGGGTAAAAAGTATTTGCTAAAATAAAACCCTGTTACTGATACAAGAAATTAAAAATATCAAAAATTTCACGCAGTGCAGGGGAGAATCTAATGTTTACTTCGTACACACCGATTGTTGGCGAATGGTATGTAAAAAGTACCGGCAAACTTATTAAAGTTAAAATGCTTTCATATTTTGAAGAAAAAATTGAACGCGTTGTTATTGAATATCTTGACGGCAGCATTCAAAAACTGGCTTTTAACGAGTGGTTAACACTTGATTTGAATAAACGAATCAGTGACGTTAGTCGTAATATCGTTCTTAGATAAAATCATGGTTACGCATACAGTGCGTAACCATAGAACATTTCCTTTTAGGCCCATTTTAACCGGGTTAAAAACAACCGATGCTCATTATCAAACATAAGGATTATGTTTATGGATATTAATGCCTTAAAAAAACAACTGCGTGAATTTGCCGAACAACGTGAATGGCAGGGTTTTCATTCACCAAAAAATCTGGTGATGGCGATGAATGTTGAGGTAGCTGAATTGATGGAACATTTTCAATGGCTCACCGAAGAACAAAGCAATAACCTGGACGCAAAAACCTTTGACGAAGTGCAGTATGAAGTGGCCGATGTGTTTATTTATCTGGTACGGCTTGCCGACCGACTGGGTGTTGACCTTGATGCGGTCGTCGAAGAAAAAATAAAACGCAATGCAGAAAAATACCCACTGGATAAATGCAAGGGAAGCGCCGCTAAATATACTGAGTATGAGTGAGTTTTATATTAAGATTTCTCGCTGGTGCTCGAAATGACAAGGTTTGGAATATCAGTTAACTTAAACAGTCGTCATGCCCGCGAAGGCGGGCATCCATACGAAAGTAAATGTTAAATAGCACAAACAAACTGCTTAGTCTTTTTTATTTAATAACTCAATCTCATAGCCATCCGGATCTTTCACAAAAGCAATAATGGTTGTGCCCGCATTCATAGGCCCGGCTTCGCGAATTATCTCGCCACCTTGTTGCCGGATTTTCTCGGCTGCTTTATAAACATCGTCTACTTCAATTGCAAGGTGACCAAAACCATTGCCCATATCGTAACTGTCCGTATCCCAGTTATGGGTTAGTTCGATAACACTATTGTCTTTTTCATCGCCGTAACCAACAAAAGCTAAAGTAAACTTACCATCGGGGTAATCTTTTTGACGCAACAACTTCATTCCCAGTATGTCAGTATAAAATTGAATGGATTTTTCCAGGTTACCAACTCGTAACATTGTATGTAGTAAGCGCATTTTTTTATCCTTTAATTTTTTCGCTATTAAAACTTAATATTAATGCGGCTGTAAAGCCCAGGCATACTGCAAACCAGAGTGTTGCCAGGCGACTGATTAATGCCGCGGCGATGGCCGTTGCTGTGTCTGCCCCCAGCAAGGTTAATAATAACGTCATGGCCGCTTCGGTCGTGCCGATGCCGCCGGGTATAAAGCTGGCAGCACCGGCCAGCAGGCTGATAGCATAAATACCGATGCTTTGTTGCAGGGTAATTTCAATGCCGAGCGTTGTGACGATAAAGTAAAACGCAATACCCTGGATAAACCAGGCGAATAACCCCAGTAACAAACCGGTGTAAACAGGTTTTAATGCCAGCAGATCCCGGGCGGTTGTTAATAACTGGCTTAAATGTAGCAGGGTTTTGCTTAAAAAGTTCCATGTAATTTTTTTATGTAAATTATAAAGAAACCGAGTGACAAAAGTTTGTCGCATAAGCGGTATAAAACTGACAATTATGGTCACCATGATAATAATAAACTGGTTAATATGCTCCGAATGGCCGCTGACTTTTAACACGAATAAACTTAACAGTGAAACCACAACCACATCGGCAAAGCGGTCGACAAAAAACATTGCTAGTGAACGTGTATAAGGAACACCATGTTGAGCAAGGTAGCTTGAGCGAATGGTTTCGCCCACTTTTGCCGGGGTCAGGGTCAGGGCAAAACCTGCAAGATAATATAAAAAGTTTTGCGAAGCCGGGATAGAATGGGTTAAATACCTTAAATAATAGTGCCAACGAACAAAACGCAGCAGGTAGTTTAATAACGAACATACCAGTATAAATAACCAGTGTGTGAGGTTCATTTTTGAAAATGCCGAAACGATCTTGTCGGGGTTTGAAAACAGTACCAGACCGATATACAGGGCACCGGCAATAATCAGGCTAATCGACAAATTGCGTTTATTTTTAAGCAGTAGCTTTAAAAAGGTGTTTTGCATAATAGTCTGTTGTTGATTTTTATCCTGGTGTTTTTCTGTATCAGTTTGCTGTTTTACAGGGTTGGCTTGTTTTTTGCTATTAATTTATTAAAGGTGCAAAGGCAGTCAGCAACAGGAAATATATCATGCAGGCAGGATTTGAGCATGTTCATGTAAACAGCAATACTGCTGAGGATCAGGAAATAATGAGACACTATATACGTCACCCGGCGGATATTCCGATTGAAGTGATTGCAGAAAGATCTTCAAATGTGTTGAGTGATAACACTAAAAGGCAACTGAAAGTTGAAAAACTGGAAAATGTCAGCTTTGGTGGGTTGATGTTTCAGTCGTCTATTCCCTATGTGCAAAATAAAATAATTACCGTAAGAATAAGCAGTATTACCCCCAGGTTTGAAGCCAGTGCTTCGGTTAGCTGGTGTCGTAAGTCTGGCCGTTCCTATATGGTTGGGCTTGAGTTTACGGACAAAGATACAGAATTTAAGATACGAATGGTTGAACAGGTCTGTCATATTATGCACTACCGCAAAAAGGTGCTGGAAACCGAAGGTCGCACACTGGACAAGGACGAAGCCGCAAAAGAATGGATTGAACGTTATGCGTCAAAGTTTCCAAAGTAATTAATTTCTGTACTCCCCGGGCTTATTCAGCTATTCATTAACGGCTTTTTCGCTGTATAATTCCGGCAAATTCCATTTAAAGTATTCGAGGAAAGATTATGGCGACGACGGTTGATGAATTAACAGTGAATTATGAAGAAGATGGTCGAATTGTATCGAGAGAGCTCGACAAGGTTATTCTTACCAAGGGCGCATGGTCGACAATTATTTTTCGCTATCAGGATCTGGATCGTAAGACAGACGAATTTGGCCCGGACAAATTCAGTATTCGCCGTTACCAAAAACGCAATGGTGAGTATCAGTACAAGTCCAAGTTTAATATTTCCAGCCGTGACCAGGCTCAGAAGGTTGTAAATGCATTAAACCACTGGCTAGAGCAGGAACCGGAAAAATAATCCCTGCTTTGAAAAAAAGCGTTAGTAATTGGCGATATGTACCTGTTCTGCGTCCATCCCCTGGGCGAGAAAAAAGCTGTTAGCAAATTCTGATAATGTTTCAGGGATCGAAGCATAAACATCAACATTCGATAAATCAGCGTGATCTTTTATCAGGTTTGAAAGACAGGCAGAGAATACATTCTGGTCGGGCACATTGTCTGTGCAAAGATGCCCAACATTAATTGCGGTATAGTTGAAGTTATCCAGTGCGTCTTTCCACGAGCGGCACTGGTTATGTAAATAGGGTTGCTCGGTCTGCGTGTTTATCCAGTAAAGATGGATATATTCGGACGAGTCCAGACTAAGTGCATTTTCAATAAGACTTTTAACCGGCGCAAAACCGCTATTGATGGCAATAAAAATAATCGGCCGGGTTGAATGACTGTCAAGAACAAAGTGTCCTCCAGGGCCGGATATTTTAACACTGTCATTTGTTTTCAGATTATTGTTTATATATTCACTAAAAGTACTGTTGTCATTGTTTACATGGAACTGAACAAATGATTCATCACAGGGACAACTTGCAATAGGCAGCACTTTTTTCAGGTTATCATTCAGCGACAATTCAACTTCCTGTCCGGCTAGAAAACGCAGGCGATTGGTGCGCTGTGTTTTTAAGGTTAAAACGGTCACATATTTATTTAATGATTCTATTTTTTTTACTTTAGTGGTGAGCGTCTGATGAGGTATTTCATTTTCACTGCCGGCAATCTCTGCTTCAATTTCAATATCGGTAATCGCCGTATTGGAACACATTAAGAAAAAGTTCTGGCTTTTTTCTGCATTGCTAAAAACATATTCGTGTTGTTTAATTTTTTCTATTTTACCTGAAAGTAGTTTGGCCTTGCATTTGCCGCAGTTACCGTTGCTACAGCCATAGTTAAGTGCACTACCGGTGGTTAAGCCAGCCTCAAGTATGGAATTTTTACCTTCTACAAAATATTCCAGTCCGCTGGGAGAAATATGCACCTGAGCAGCCATAACCCGTAACAGATCATCTTTGCCAATAAGAGGTTCGAGGTCTGGCTGGTTGGTCGTGATGTTTTTATCGGTTGTTTGTAACCAGTCAAGCAGCTCCTGGTATTGCGAATTATTAGAGGACAGATGTTGTTGTAACAGATTAAATAACTGTTCATAGTGAAAAAGCGCAGTTTTGGTTTCAGATAATTCCTTACTAAGGGTTGCAATGCGGGCGGCCAGTGTTGCTGTATCGGGTGCGATCAGCTTCTGAAATTTTGCATAACGTGCACGTTTGAGGGCACTGGCAATGAACTCCTCAATTTTTTCAGCCATTGCATTATCTTCAAATTTTGAATCGGGATACAGTTTTACCAGTTGGGAAAGTTTTACCTTACCTTCAAAGCTAGTGAGTTCGCCGTTCTGGATATGTTTCTGGATAATGCCGCGGGGCACACCAACAATGGATGCAGCGCGGGATGCTGAGAGTAATCTGGCCATGGACCGCCTTAATGCTAATATTAAAGTGTTTTTATGCTTAACTTATTATATATTGGCCTATATCTATCAATTGTCAAATTTGCGTTTTATTGCATGTTGTCAGAAAAATTTGGCATTATAATAAAGTAAAATTAACAGGGTCATTGCAATACATACAGGATGATGTCAGGCATGTTACCAAGATATATTGTATTTACTGTACTACTTGTTTTTTATCATAGCTCTCAGGCAGCACTGCCAGAGCTGGAATTCAGCCTGCATAAAAACGGCAAGGCGAAAACAGGGCCTACCATGTTGCTGATTGGTGGTATTCAGGGCGATGAGCCGGGTGGTTTTACTGCCGCATCACTACTGGTTACGCATTACAGGATTACCTCCGGGCAGGTCTGGGTTGTTCCAAACTTAAACTTTGAAAGTATTATCAGGCGTTCTCGTGGTGTTTATGGTGATATGAATCGCAAGTTTTCCAGATTAAAACAAACCGACCCTGAATTTGAAACCATACAAAAGATTAAACAAATTATTACCTCGAAGGATGTCGATATTATTCTAAACCTGCATGATGGCAGTGGTTTTTATAATGAACGTTATATCGACCGGCAACATAATCCGAACCGTTGGGGGCAGAGTCTTATTATCGACCAGGAGCGTATTAACGGGCAGTATGGCAATCTGGGTGAAATTGGCAAAAACATTGTTAACAAGGTAAATCGGGTTATCCGGCAGCCCCTGCATCGCTATCGTCTTAAAAACACCCATACTGCTTTGGGTGACAAGGAAATGGAAAAAACATTAACTTATTTTGCGATTAATCATGCCAAGCCGGCCTTTGGTGTTGAAGCCAGTAAAAATTTTTTAACCCGTCGTCGAGCCTATTTTCATCTGCATGTGGTTGAAGCTTTTATGGAGCAAATAGGTATTGGTTATGAACGTAAATTCTCTCTGACAGAAGCCGGCATTAAAAAAGCCATGTACGATAAGCTGCAACTGGCCTTTTACAATAATAAGGTTTTGCTGGATGTGGCTAATGCGCGCAAGCGTCTTAACTATGTACCTTTCAAGAAAAATGCCGATATCCATTATTTTTCAGGTAACCCGCTGGTTGCGGTTATCAGTTCTAATGATCGTTTTAACGTGCGTTATGGCAATCGTAACCTGACCTACCTGAAACCGTCTTATTTTGAATATGATGATTCCTTAACGAACCTGAAAATGTCAGTGGATGGTCAGCCAAAATATGTCCGGCTTGGTAGTATTGTTGATGTAAACAGCCACTTTAAGGTACATCGTCTTCAGGGTTACCGGGTGAACGTGATTGGCTTTACCAAAAAAGGTGTTCGTGACGAAAGTAACCATGACATCAAACTTGAGAACATCCGGCATAGATATTCTGTTGACAAGCAGGCACGGATATTTCGTGTTGAGATATATCAGGGAAAAAGATATTGTGGGATGATCCTTGTTCGTTTTAATTCTATGGAGCGAACAACCTGATAATAACAATTACAAACCGGATAAAATAATGTCGGATATTTTTTCGCTGCCATACATGCAACAGTTCCACTGTCTGGCAGATAAATGTGAAGATACCTGCTGCCAGCACTGGCATGTGCGTATAGACAGGTTGCATTACCAGCGAATGCTTGACTGGGTCGCGGATAACCCGGACGAAGAGCCGTTGTTTAAAAGAACGGTTTGTTTAAATGAATCGGAACTGGCATCGGATAAAAGTTATGCCTTTATTCGGATGGATGAAAATGGTTTTTGCCCCTATCTGAATGACAGGCAACAATGCTCATTACACATAAAGCAGGGCATTGATATTCTTTCCGATATCTGTGCTTTTTACCCACGAATTATTCTGCAAAAAGACAAAGGTATGGAGTTGTGTGGTGCCTTGTCCTGCCCGGAAGTGGTGCGCTTATGCCTGGCTGAAGATATCGAAAACCATGTATTGTTAAAATCAGACAGTGATATTATGCCACCCAGAGAAGAAGTGCCGATACACCGCTCATTGGTGGTCGATGATTCCTCGCCGCTGTATGAAAAATATTTTTCTAATGTGCAGCAAACTTTTATCGATATTATCAAACTGACAGAATGTGACTATTTTACCCGCCTGTATATTCTTGCGAGTTATTCACATTCAATATCGACAATTTATTTCAAGGATTGCGTTTCACTGGACACAGATGCACTGGAAAATTACCGGGTTCATGTTTTTGATAATGACTATAAAAATTCGGTTAGTCACTTTATAAACCAGTATGAAAATGACCAGCCACTGGCCTGTATTGTTATTTACTCCATCCTGATGTTAAAAAAACAACAGGCACCGGATGAAAAACTGACACACATGGTAGACGGTATTTTTAACCAGTATGCACAGCAGTTAGGTTTTAATGATAATACCGAAGTTGAAAATGCTACAGACTATTCTGTGGCATTTAAAAAGCGATACCAGATGTTTTCAAACCATGTTCATCATCAGGTTGAAGATTACCTGGTGAAATACCTGTTAAATTGTTTTCATCGGGAGTGGTTTATTACCATGCCAAGTGCCTTTATTTATATGCAAATGTTGTTGGTACGGGTTGCGATGGTGCGTTTTATTATATACAGCCGGGTTACGCCGGAAATGTCAGCTGAAGATATAAAGCAAATTTCGGTTGAAGTGATTTACCAGTTTGCCAGGGCGGTTGATCATAATATGCCGTTTTTACAGGTTGTCTATGAAGCATTGAGTGAACAGCAAATGTTGCATTTTGATTATTCCACACCACTTATCAAGTTTTAACTGCGATTTCCAGGCGGTAAAACAACCCTGAAGTATGTGTTGTTATTCGCCGTTTTATTGCCAAATGTTTACATGGTTGCAGTTTTTTATGCCAGGAATTGTTAAAATAACAGTCTGATAACCGCTACCGACAGGCAGCAACGAGGATTGTATGGCAGAATTAAGTAAAGAAGACAGTTTATCACTGACCAAAATGATAATCGGGATTCTTGAAAGCTGGGGGCTCAGTGCCAGCCAGCAACATCGTTTACTGGCGTTTTCAAAAAAGGTGCCAGTGCGTGGTATGCGTCGTTTTCAGCAGGATCGAGCCTTTCCGGACGAAGCAGAATTAAACGAGCGCATCGAACATATTGTTGGTATTCACCATGCTTTGCATACGACCTACCCACACAACCCGGCAATGGGACCTATCTGGATTAAAACCAGTAATAAACGTTTTAATAACCAGCCGCCTATCAAGTTAATGCTGGAAGAAGGTTTAAGCGGCGTGCAACAGGTGCGCGCTCACCTGGATTGTGCTTATGACTGGGAAATTAACCCGTAACTTTACCCTTATTTTTTCCGGCTCTTGCGCCTGGGTCGGCCTTCATAATTGACAATAGAACGAATTAAATTCTCATAGGGTAACTGGTTGAGTCCACCGTATTTATCAAGGCTGTTGCTTAACAGGCCATAAATATTTTCGATTTTCCTGTCTTTAACCACTTCAATATTATTATCCTGTGCCAGGCCGATAACACTGCCCATTTGTACTTTTATTTCTTTTGCGTGAGGGAGTGGCCCGACATGGTCGAGTAGCTTTAGTGCAAACAGCGATTTACTGCGTAGTATTTCAAGAAAGTCTGTACAACGCTGGCAATTTTGTTTTGAGCGACAGGCAACCGCTTCGCGGTCAGCGAGTCTTACCTTGTTGGCCTGCTCGCAGCTTGTTTGTCGACTGTTAATGGCTTTTTCGTAGACACATTTGGTGCTGATTACATGGCTGTATGTACTACGGTATTGATCTTCATCCACAAACAGCAGGCCTCGTTATTTTTCCCATTCCCTTACAACCGTATCTTCGCGTTTTTCGTGCAGACGTTCTTCCGCTTCAATAACATTTTCTGCGAAAATAATTCGATAGGTTACATCCTTGTTCTGTTCGTTTTCAATACGTAGTTCACGCGCTTTTTGTTTGGCTTCTTTATAAACTTTATATTCACCTATTTGTTCAATGTTTTTCACTAGCGTGGAAACACTGGGTAAAATTTTATACAGGAAATAAGGCATGGTTTGCTAACCTCTGGAACGAAAGATGAAATAGTGACTATAAATACTATTTTAGATGGTTTCGCAGCATTATTGAAGTACCCTCAAGGTGATAGAAGGTTTAGAATAGCGGGCAGTACAATATTGTTGAAACAGGAATAAGCCATTAAATGAGTAATACGGGCAGTAAAAACAGACGTTTATTATCAATTGTTGAGTTAGGTGGATACCCTGATTTCAGTAAAATTTATAACCAGCACCAGCTCGACGTTGAAGTCACCGATTCGATGCGCAAGGCAGTAAAAATACTTAAAAAGAACAGGCCGGATATTATTGTTGCTGAATTTAATTACCAGTCCGACTTTCGTGATCGTACCAGTAACCTCGAAACATTGCTTGCGGTGTTACAGAAAAATCCGGAAATTAAACTGGTCGTGTTTTACGAAAAAGAATTTGCACACCAGTTTAAACGGGTAACCGACCGGTTTGAGCTGCCGTATACGCTGGCATTCCCGATTGATGAAGCTGCATTGTCCGCAATAATAGCACAGTGTCTTAGCGCCTAGCTGTAGACGTCTTCAATAATTTCTTTTATTTCATCAGATTCATCTTTTAAATTTTGCTGCATAAAAAGCTCAAGTTCTTTATTCATTTTACCCTGGTTTTTTAGTTCAGCATAAATTAGCGACAGGTAATAAACAATATCGACCCGAACAGCATGGTTGTCTGTATCGCTTGCACGGATTAGTTTGGTGACCAGCTCCTCAGCTACTGCGCTGTCTATAATATTACTGGCCAGACTTTCAAACAGGGCGGTGATGCCAATTTTAACCTGCATCTTTGTCTCGTTGTCTTCAACCAGTTGTATGAGGACAGGCCAGTATTCAGGATTGTTTTTAATAACACGTTCAGCCTGGTTAATTTGTCCATCTTCAAGTTTGTTTGCGAAGAAGTAATGTGGAAACCTTCCCTGTTTATATTTCGTTATCCATTCATCAAGTTCAGACTGACTAATCATACCAGTAAATTCAAAGTCATCTATTTTTATTAATGGCACACTGCGAATAGCTGAATACTGTTGCGGGTCAGATACGTTATCAAGATTGATAATATCCAGACGAGTCAGTGAGCTTTCTTTTAACGCACTGCTAAGTAGAGCCATTAATTGCGAACAAAACGGGCAATGAGTGGAAATAAATAAATTGATAGTCAGGTCTTTGTCTGGCATCAGTTGGCTAACAACTTGTCTGGTTTATGCTTCAATGTCAGGGATAAGCTGATCTTCGTAGTACTGAATCTGTTCTTTAAGACGTAATTTTCTTTTTTTCAGACGAGTAATCTGCATCTGGTCAACCAGTTGTGCTTCGGTTAGTTTTATAATAATTTCATCGAGATCGCGGTGTTCGTTGATAAGTTCGGTAATCTGGTGTTGAATTTTGGCTTGATCTTGAGGATCCATAATCGGGTTATCACCGGTTAAATATCATTACTGGAAAAGTTGCGGGTACAGTTTTAAGTATAATACATCTGTTAAAATCTGCTGAAGCTGCCGGATAAACCGGGCTGTTATTCGGCAGGTTCATCGGATGATTTGTTTTTTACATCCTGTATTGAAACAACCACGCTTTTAGGTGGCTCATCAACATAACGTGGCCGTTGTGTGCTGACATCAGTATCATTGCCGGATAACTCAACTTCACGCACACTGATTAACTTGAGACACTCGCGCATATTGTTAATCGTGTTATCGGATAACGGGTGACGCACCCCCGGGCGGGTAAAGGTTTCTTTTGCGATATCCGTCAGGATTCGTTTCATGATCGCCAAAATTTCCTGTTCAGACGCTTGTTTTTCAGACATTTTATTTACCGTTATTCCAGAATAGCAGGGCGGGCTATTTTAAAGCAGTTTGCATTAACATAACAGTTTAATTGCGATTAATACCCGGCCGGAGATTATTACCGGCAAACTTGATAAACTGCCGCTTTTCCGCAGCATTGTCAGGATTTTGGGCATGTTAATCGTGATATTTTTAAGTTATTGTTTGGACAGGAATTTTGCTTAATACAGAGGGTCAGTACAGGCTGGTGTTTAGCAGTCACTCAAATATTGATATAAGGACTGTTTTACAGGGGCTACAAAAGCTTCAGTTTACCGGTAAGCCGGTATTTAACAACAGCGCGAATGAATATTGTGCTGGCGATACTTTTTTGTCGTCAATAACCTTTATGGGTTGTTCGCCTTATATAGAATTTGAGCCACCAGAAAATTTAAAACCGAGCGGTGTTGCGGAGTTTTGTTTTATTCGGGTTTCAAAAACAAGCCAGCCGGTTTTATTTCACCAAGGGCAACTGAAAAATCTGAAAACCATTCCGCGCTGCCGGCAGTGCCGAAAAGTGCTGCCGGACTTGCAACAGCAAGCAGAGCAGTTTAATCAAAGCGGCAAGTTTAGCTGTAAAAACTGCGATACGGTTTTAACGGCCGGGGATTTAGACTGGCGCAAAGCATCGGGCGTTGGCAATATTTTTATCGAGGTGCTTAATGTCTATTTGCAGGAAGCGGTGCCAACCGATGCGTTTATGCAACAACTTGAAACGATCACCACTTCCCCCTGGCAGTATTTTTATACCGATTCAAATATACAAACAAAGTTGCTTGACATCCGTTAAGTTGCCAGCCACACTCAGGCCATGTTTAAAATACTTTCAAAACCGATTTTAATTATGTCTGCCAAACCAATGGCGTGGCGTTGTGCTATTGCGCTTACCGTGCGCGAGCATCCGGCCGAGGGTATTGAAACCGATTAAACTTTTTAAAAAAATCACCCAATACCTGAAGCCACTGTTTAACAACCGTGGCTTTTTTCGTTTTAGCAGTATTCTTTTTTACAGGAAATAATGATGTCCGTACCAGCAGCTTATTTAGGGATTATACTTATCTGGTCAACCACCCCACTGGCAATTAAGTGGAGCGGTGAGAGTGCCGGCTTTTTATTTGGTGTGTCTGCAAGAATGTTTCTTTCGGTTATGGTTTGCGCGGTTATTATGTCTTTTATGTCGCGAACCCTGCCCTGGAACCGTGCTGCAATAAAGGTATACCTTGTTTCTTCAATCGGTATTTTTGGTTCGATGATGAGCGTTTACTGGGGTGCGCAGTTTGTCGAGTCCGGACTTATTTCGGTTATTTTTGGATTAACGCCGATTGTTACCGGCCTAATCGCGGTTGTCTGGTTAAAAGAAGAAGCCTTTAGCGTAACAAAAGCTTTTGGTCTTGTATTGGGACTGGCTGGCATGGTGATTATTTTTTCACGCGGCGTTTCATTTGGTAATCTGTCAATATTCGGAATCAGTGCCATTGTTTTTGCAATGTTTTTACATTCCATCAGTACAGTCTGGATGAAACAGATACAGGGAAATATTAAATCTCTCGATGCGGTTTATGGTGGTTTACTGGTAAGCCTGCCAATGTACGCTATTAGCTGGTTGCTGTTATCCGTTTATGGTGGCCAGCAGCTACCGGAAACCATTTCAGAGCGGACGCTGATTGCAATTGCATACCTCGGTATTATGGGTTCGGTAATCGGCTTTATTCTGTTCTATTATGTATTAAAAAATATACCGGCCAGTCGGGTGGGTTTGATACCGTTGTTTACCCCGGTACTGGCTTTATTAATGGGCAGTTATTTTAATAACGAGAATATTCCATTAATCGTCTGGACAGGTTCAGGGTTGATACTGCTGGGGATGAGTGTTTATCAGTGGGGCCATCATATTGTGCGTGTTACGCCACAGACCGTCGATGGTGCTGTCGAAACCGAGTACGATTAACTGTTTTTCGGGAGGATCGTCATTGGGGGGCATTTGGCTCCCCTTTATTTGATTTTTGAAGATAGCGTCAAATATTTAGTGGCATATAATGTGTTAAACTGCATGTATACCTTAAATGGATTAATTTTCTGGAACATATTTCCTGGAGCGACAAATGGACTTTCCAAATTTTCCTAAACATATCTGTATTTTACTTGTTTTATTGTTACCAGTTAAAAGTGTGTTCGCAGATGAACTTATTCTGACATCACCGCCAAGAGAATCTGTTGAAGCAGGTAAGAAGCTGTATGAGCCTGTTGCAAAATATTTAACATCCCTGCTTGGCCGCAAGGTTACCTATAA
>JALTLP010000154.1 GCA_027001895.1 Chromatiales bacterium
TACCGATACTGCTGTTTTAATAAAGCCTGCAAAAAATATTAAAAATAAAGTTAAATTTACAGTCATTGAACCATGGAGAAAATCTGGGAGAAAGATAGCGAATCGCTATCACACATCTCTTGCGATTATTCACGGCAGTGCTAACGGCTTTAAAAATTCAAAGGCAAAAGTTTTTGTTCTTCTGGATAGCACAGGGGTATTAGAAACGCCGTCTTTCGAGCTTATTGTTAAAAAACAAACGGAAAAAGATTTTAAGGAACACAGTGCTTTGTTGCCAATAAAAACAAAAAGCGATTTTCTGATATTGCCTACTGAAGCCGGTATTGATACCTATGTCTATTGGGATAAAAATACCTACAAATTATATGAACCGGAAGAAGAGCCATAATATCGTTCTGAACTTATTATATAAAATAACAAATATTTTCTTCCGTTTGCCACACTTTAAATTAATCGATTAAAATATAAATTTCGGGCAAAAAAGCGCATGTTGTAAAACAGTATTGTATAATACCGCTGATGAACAAAGCCTATATTAAAGATCGAATTCACCAGTATTATCTTTTAACCCGGTTAAATAAACCCATTGGTATTTTTTTACTGTTGTGGCCAACACTCTGGGCGCTATGGGTTGCCAGCGAAGGGCGGCCTAATCTGCTGGTGTTTTTTGTGTTTGTTAGCGGTGTGGTGTTAATGCGTTCGGCGGGTTGTGTGATTAATGATTATGCCGACCGTAAAATCGACCCGCTGGTATCCCGTACAAAAATGCGGCCGATTGCTGCGGGGCTGGTGAAACCGCGCGAGGCGCTTATTCTATTTGTTGCGTTATGCGTACTGGCATTTTTGCTGGTACTGTTAATGAACCGTTTAACTGTTTATTTATCGTTTGCCGGTGTGGCATTGGCTGCAATCTATCCCTTTATGAAACGTCATACCCATTTACCTCAGGTGGTTTTGGGCATGGCTTTTGGCTGGTCAATACCCATGGCCTTTGCAGCACAAACCGGTAGCGTGCCGAAAGTAGCCTGGCTACTGTTCGTGGTTAATATTGTCTGGTCGGTGGCTTATGACACCATGTATGCCATGGCAGATAAGCAGGATGATTTAAAAGCCGGGGTAAAATCCACAGCAATTCTGTTTGATGATATGGATAAAGTGATTATCGGTATCCTGCAAGCACTGGTTTTGTTTGGCCTGTATCTTGTTGGCCAACAGTTACAGCTAAGTACCGTGTTTTATGTCAGTCTGGTGATTGCTGCCGGGTTTTCCGTATATCAACAATTTTTAATTAAAGACCGTATTCCACAACGCTGTATCCAGGCTTTTCTGAATAACAACGTGTTCGGCGCGGTTATTTTTGTAGGATTTTTCTTACACTACACTTTGTATTATGTAAATAATTCTTAGTACACACTGCAGTCAAGGCTGGACAAAAAATAAATATTTTTCTGTTAAAAAATACCACAGTTTATCTTCTAAATTTGATGGAAAAAAGATCATCTTCAGCTACTCTTATGATCATTCATAGGTGGGGTGTTATTCTCTGAATTTATTGGCACTAGTCGTGACCGGGTTCACAGTCCTGGACGAATGGTTGCGGGTAAAGTGCTACTTTCTGGCGATGGATTGACAGTCTTTTTACTAAGGAACCTGTTGTGGCGAACAGTTTATACATAAAATCAGCAATAGTCGGTATGGCATTCAGCTTTGCGCTGCCTGCAGGCGTGTTTGCCGGGGAGTCTATTTCTTCCTGGCATGACGATCCGCTACGCCTGAATGTTAAATTTCAACGCCAATACTCCGCAAACTATTTGTCGAATGCATCCGGCTCTCAGCAAATCGGTTGGATGAGTGAATTTGATAATATTGCAATTTCGCCAAACAGCACTAAGTATGCCTTGTCTGAAGATACCGAAGACAACGCCATTTTATCCCAGTACGATGCCACTTTTTATTACCCGTTTCAGCGCGGCAAGTTTAATTTTGACCTGGGTGTAAACATTAAATTTATCAACGGTATGCAGGAAACCACCGATAAACTTGGGGTTGTCAGTATCCAGTCGTTTAATGCAACGCTGCCTATGATGTATGCAACCGCTCTTTATGATTTACCCTGGAAAGGTGTTGCGGCGGGTTTTGAAGGCAAGCACATGGTTTTTGATGGTAGCAACACCGCATACGATTACAAGGCCATGCTGACCTACAAGAACGGCAATGGTTTTGGTTTAAACGGTGGCTGGCAATACCAGCAATTACATCTGAATGCCTTCCAGAACATAACAACCGACAGCGAATCTGAAGGGCCGTTTGTTGATTTGTACTTTAACTTCTAGCTGTTAAATTTATTCTGCATGGGCAATAGCTTGCATAGAAGCCCGTTTAACATTTATCCCACATTGTTTAGTTCGTGTTGAATTTTAATACGAGGGTCATGCCCATAAAAAACGCCCCAAAGAGATTTTCAGGGCGTTTCTGGAAGAGTATCAATGTATAAAGTAAGTGCTTACTGTCCTGGTTTGTTATTAGATAACAACATTTGCCACAAGTATTGCCGTTACCATAACCCCAAGTAGAACCAGTACGGTTTTACCCACATTCATTAAAATCCCCTTATCGCCTTCTTGAAGCATGTGCATATTTTAATCTCCTCGTTCTTTGTGTGGTTTATTAAATTATGGACAAAATACGGGGTAGAATATTGATCTGGATCAGTTTTTTTACAGTTTAGAAGCAGTCTATTTTTTCAGAGTTTCAGGAACGTGCCGCCGCCCACACCTGAATACGGCGGGCACCATTGGCGCGTAAAACCCGTGCGAGTTCGTTAACAGTATGGCCGGTTGTCATGACATCATCGACGATGGCGATATCCTTATAATTAAACCCCGGCTTCACTTTAAAGGCATTTTTAATATTATTTTTACGAGCGAGTTTATCCTGAGACATTTGTGGAGAGGTGGCAATAACTCGGCTACAGCAAAAAGGGTCCAGTTTAATCCGGTATTGTTTTGCAACAGGTCGGGCAATTTCAAGTGCCTGATTAAAGCCTCGGTGGCGTAGTCGTGACGGATGCAAAGGTACCGGGATAATACACTCGGGGAGTTGTTCACTATTTTTATTCAGCTGTTTTATAAGTAGTTCTGCGAGGATATTGGCATAGTAAAGCCTGTTATTGAATTTTAGCCGGGTAATAAACTGGTTAATCGGTGGCGCATAATGGTAAGGGGTGATGCTAAGGTCAAAGTGAGGGGATTTTTGCAGGCATTGTCCGCAGCGCATGGCTTGCATACCGGTTGTTTGCTTAAGGGGAAGCCCGCACTGAAAGCAGCTTTGTTTGATTTGCGGCAACATGCTCTGGCAGTTTTCGCAAATAAGTTGGCTGCCGGGTTCGCGGCAGATCGGGCAGGTGTATTTAAATACGGGTTTTGTTAGCCACTTATGTATTTGCTGTAGCATGCTTTCGTCCCTGAAGCGTGAATGGCTACTAGTATATAGCAGTAGCGGCGAGCCGCAAAAATCTTCTATATATAATAGTATTTAGACTTGTTAACCATTAAAATCCCACTGGTTAACAAGTTTATATGTACTCATTGTAGGCAGGCCTGTGAATTCCCCGGATAAAGGTGTATGACAGAAGAAATTAAAGCTAATCAAGTAGTTACCGGCGGTCGTGCCCGCTCCATTGCGCGTTGGTTCAGTATTGGCAATATTGTATCAATGATAATCCCGTTTCCACTTGGAATATTCTGGTTCGGTGCCTCAATGGTGGTTTATGCGATGAACCGCCATCATCCCAATGCACTCGTGGGTCATTATACCCAGATTGCAGCCTATCAATTCTACTCGGTGCTCGGCCTGGTTGTTGTTGTTGCCACATTTTACGACCCCAATCTGGTTGACTGGCTGGTGACCTGGGCGCTGTGTGCCATTATTTTAATTCCCTTAAGTGTTTATAACCTGATGAAGATAAACCGCGAGCAATGGAAGGACGTAAAAATTGAAAATGAGGATGCATCATGAATGCAAATGTAGAAGATGTGGTTGAAGCAACTGCGAATAATAAAATCCGGCATAACTGGACTGTTGACGAAGTAAAAGCCCTGTTTAAAAAACCATTTAGCGATCTAATCTTTGAAGCACAAACAATACATCGTGAATTTTTTAAGCCGAACCAGGTGCAGGTAAGCACCTTGCTCAGTATTAAAACCGGGCGTTGCCCGGAAGACTGTGGCTATTGCCCACAAAGCGTTCGCTTTGATACCGAAGTAGAAACAGAAACTTTATTACCGCTTGATGAAGTTATCGAAAAAGCGAAACAGGCCAAAGCCAATGGCTCCAGCCGTTTTTGTATGGGCGCAGCATGGCGTAGTCCTAAAGATAAAGATTTAGAGCCTGTCATAGAAATGGTTAAAGCTGTTAAGTCACTCGGGCTTGAAACTTGCGTGACCTTGGGCATGTTAAACGCCGAACAAAGTGTGCGTTTAAAAGAAGCCGGCTTAGACTACTACAACCATAACCTCGATACATCTCCGGAATACTATGGTGATGTTATTACAACGCGTACCTACCAGGATCGTTTAGATACTATTATGCATGTGCGTGATGCCGGTATGAATGTCTGTTGTGGCGGTATTTTGGGAATGGGTGAAGTTGAAAAAGATCGTTACGGTTTAATGCAACAACTTGCCAATCAGGAACAACATCCTGAAAGTGTGCCGATAAATTTACTGGTTAAAGTTGAAGGTACACCGTTAGCCGATTCCGAAGAACTCGACCCGATAGAATTTATACGCGCCATTGCAGTTGCTAGAATAATGATGCCTAAATCTTATGTGCGTTTATCTGCCGGGCGTGAAAACATGAGCGATGAAATGCAGGCGCTTTGTTTCTTAGCAGGTGCTAATTCCATTTTTTATGGTGAAAAATTATTAACCACGCCGAATCCGAGTGAAAATACGGATAAGCAGTTATTTGAACGGCTGGGTATTTCTGCGGTTTGATATTTGTTAACCACAACGGACACGACGATCACAACGTAAAATATCAAACTTTTTTTGCCACTATATCTACGCATACTGTTTGTTTTGCAACATTCTGCGATGATGTTGGTTGATTAAAAAATAATATCGTTG
>JALTLP010000155.1 GCA_027001895.1 Chromatiales bacterium
TGTTAATGTTGTAAATTAAAAAAACAGATTGCTTCGTCGTTTCACTCCTCGCAACGACAAAAATGGATCATTGCGGGCGCACGAAGTGAGATGCTTTTCTATGCTTGTCATTGCGAGTGCACGAGGTAAGACGCTTTTCTATGCATGTCATTGCGAGCGCACGAAGTGAGCGCGGCAATCTTGTTGTAAATCAAAAAAACAGATTGCTTCGTCGTTCCACACCTCGCAACGACAAAAAGGGTTATTGCAAGCGCACGAGGTGAGATGCTTTTCTATGCATGTCATTGCGAGCTCACGAAGTGAGCATGGCAATCTTGTTATAAATCAAAAAAACAGATTGTTTCGTCGTTTCACTCCTCGCAACGACAAAAATGGATCATTGCGGGCGCACGAAGTGAGATGCTTTTCTATGCTTGTCATTGCGAGCTCACAAAGTGAGCGCGGCAATCTTGTTTTTTTGTTCAAAAGTATTTCGCCTCGCGCTAACGCGCTGTAGGCGAGTGAGCCTGCTTAAAATAAAAGTCGCGCGTTAGCGCAAGGCGAAACATCGAGTGCCCGCTAAAATAAACGTGCATTAACGCATAGTCACCAGTTCTTCAGCACTGGTCGGGTGAATAGCAACTGTATTATCAAAATCTTCTTTGGTTGCTCCCATTTTAATCGCAACGGCAAAGCCCTGTAACATCTCGTCTGATCCCATGCCAATCATATGGCAACCCACAACTTTTTCTTCGACGCCAACACAAACCAGTTTTAAAGCAGTCTTTTGCTGGTTAGGACAAAGTGCATGGTACATCGCGGTAAAACAGGAGCTATAAACTTTTACTGCATCGCCGTGTTCTTTACGGGCCTGTTCTTCGGTTAAGCCAATGGTGCCGATAGGTGGGTGACTAAACATGACGGTAGGAATATTTTCATAGTCCAGCTTGCGATCCGGCATATTATTAAACAGACGATCCGATAAACGTCTTGCTGCAGCAATGGCAACCGGAGTGAGTTGTGCGCGGCCGGTTACATCGCCTACTGAATAAATATTTTTTACATTGGTGTTCTGGAATTCATCGCAAGGGATATAACCACGTTCATCGTATTCGATACCGGCAGCATTAAGGTTTAAGTTTTGTGTTGCCGGCGCTCGACCAATCGCCCAGATTAAAGCATCGTAATTTTCAAGCACGATACCGTTATCACAAACAATGGTAAGTTTATCACCGGCTTCCTTAACAACTTTTTGTACATTGATCTTGGACATTATATTAACGCCGTCTTCAACCATTTGTTCCATCAATGTATCGCGTAACATCACATCAAAGCCAGACAGGAAATGACCACGACGCAGTAACATCGAAACATCACTGCCTAAGCCGTTTAACAGCCCCGCAAGTTCAACGGCAATATAACCGGCGCCGACTACCGCAACACGTTTAGGTTGTTCGGTTAACTCAAAAAAACCATCGGAGGTAATGCCAAACTCGGCACCTTGTATGTCAGGTATTATTGGGTAGCCGCCCGGTGCAACAACGATATGGTCGGCAGTGTATTGTGTGCCGTCGACATCCAGCGTATTGGCATTCACAAATTTTGCTGTGCCCTGAATATAATCAATGTTGGAGTCTTTAAGATAAGAATCGTACCAGGTGGTAATGCCGTTAATATAATTTTCACGCGCATCAACCAGTTTCTTCCAGCTAAAGTTTTTAATATCAACATCAAAACCATAACCGGATGCATTGTGTAATGTTTCGGCCACACCCGATGCAAACCACATAACCTTTTTCGGTACGCAACCCACGTTAACGCAAGTGCCGCCCACGACCTTGTTTTCGATAACCGCACATTTTTTACCGTAAAGTGCGCCGCGTTCTGCTGCCGATAAGCCGCCGCTGCCTGCGCCGATTGCGAGAAGGTCGTAGTGAGCCATAGAAGTTGCCTTATATAGATTATTGAAAGGAATTGAATTGTAGGCGTATTTATAAGGTGTGTCTTATCTAAATTCAAGTTAAAATAACCGACAAATTTACAGAGGTTTTTTAAATGAGCAAACAAATTCAATTATCTTCCGAACTACTTAATAATATTTTCGAGGCCATTGCCAAACACGATAGCGAGGTTCAGCAGGACTTAATGGTTGGCCTGCAATACCTGTCTGCTGTTATTGGCTACTTTGCAGCGGAATATCCGGGTACCGACAAGGATCGTAATGACTTACTCGCCCAATTAGCCGCGTTTAGCGTAGATGTTGCCGATGACCGGGTGCGTTCCATGCAACAACAGCAGCAACCTGCTACTGCCAATGTCGAAATGGCAAAAGGTAAAAGCGAGCCGACCGATGATCCGGCCGTGGGCATCTGGAAACCCTCTAACTAACAAGGACAAACTATGCTAACCAAAGGACAACAAGCCCCTGTTTTTAATGGTGTTGACCAGGCTAATAAACCTGTAAAGTCAGAGGATTTTACAGGCAGCAAAAAAGTGGTGCTGTATTTTTACCCCAAGGACGACACTCCCGGCTGTACTATCGAGGCCAACCAGTTTACCGCGCTGATAAATGAATTTGCCGCGGCCGATACCGTGGTTATTGGGGTCAGCAAGGACGATTGCGCCTCGCATCAGGCATTTATTGATAAATTCAGCCTGAAAGTGGAGCTGATTGCCGATACAACAGGTGAAATCTGCGAAGCCTACGGCGTTTGGCAGGAAAAGGAAAAAAACGGAATCAAGAAAATGGGCATCGTGCGCTCGACCTTCGTTATCGACAAAACGGGCAAGCTGGCAGAAGTGATCTACGGTGTTACGCCTGACGGTCACGCCCAGGCTATGCTGGAAGTTGTTAAGTCTTTGTAATATATAAATAATTAACTCGGAAGAAAGTGGTCCAGTAATTAAAGGCTGAAATAACCAGTGATTGTATTTATCGAAAAGTTATCAGCCGGAACTAACCACTGAGAATTTATGAAATAAATGATAATCTGTTTAACTTCGTGTCCTTAGTGGTCTTCGTGGTTAAAATCTTTTCCTTCCAAACATGCGATTTTCAAAGAATTTATACCCTTTTTCCCTTCATTTACGATATAATGCGCGGCTCATTTTTCCGATGAATTCGCCTTGATGCAGGTTAGTCACTTTTTTAGGCGTTAATCAGGTCAAATTAACCGTTTTTTTTCCTTAGCAGCACTCATTGAACGGGCGCTAAAGGACAGGATTTGAATTGCCGATAGAAACGGCAGTTCAAAATGCAGATTTTAATTTAACAGAGTAGCAGGAACATGGCTGATTTAGAAAAGTATAGAAATATTGGTATTTTCGCTCACGTGGATGCAGGTAAAACGACCACTACGGAACGTATCTTAAAGCTTACCGGTAAAATTCATAAAACCGGTGAAGTGCACGACGGTGAAGCGACCACCGACTTCATGGAACAGGAAGCTGAACGTGGTATTACTATTCAGTCAGCGGCAACTTCGTGTGAATGGAATGGCCATCGCATGAACATTATTGACACACCGGGACACGTTGACTTCACCATCGAAGTTTATCGTTCACTTAAAGTACTCGACGGTGGCGTGGGTGTATTCTGTGCATCGGGTGGTGTAGAACCTCAGTCAGAAACTAACTGGCGTTATGCAAATGAATCTGAAGTAGCTCGAGTTATTTTTGTAAACAAATTGGATCGTATGGGCGGTGATTTCTATCGCGTTGTTGACCAGGTTGAAAACGTACTCGGCGCAAACCCACTCGTTATGGTTTTACCAATTGGTATTGAAGATAACTTCACCGGTGTGGTTGACCTGTTAACCCGTAAAGCCTGGGTCTGGGACGATTCCGGCTTACCAGAAAATTACAAGATTGAAGATTGTCCTGAAGATATGAAGGACAAGGTGGAAGAGTACCGTGAAAAATTAATTGAAACAGCGGTAGAGCAGGACGATGATTTAATGGAACAATACCTCGAAGGGAACGAGCCTTCAATTGATGACATTAAAAAATGTATTCGTAAAGGTACTATCGCACTGGACTTTTTCCCAACTTACTGCGGTTCGGCATTTAAAAACAAAGGTATTCAGTTGGTACTCGATGCCGTTGTTGACTTCCTGCCTAACCCGACAGAAGTTAAGCCACAGCCTTTAACCGATGAAGAAGGGAATGAAACAGGTGAAGTGGCAACCGTTGATCCTTCAGAACCATTCCGTGCCTTAGCATTTAAAATTATGGATGACCGTTTCGGTGCTTTAACCTTTATCCGAATTTACTCGGGCGTGTTAAATAAGGGCGACACTGTTTTAAATACCTTTACCGGTAAAACAGAACGTATTGGTCGTATTGTAGAAATGCATGCAGACGAACGTATTGAACTTGATGGCGCACAAGCGGGTGACATTGTTGCGGTTGTTGGTATGAAGAACGTACAAACAGGTCATACACTTTGCGATCCAAAACACCCTGCAACACTCGAACCGATGGTATTCCCTGATCCTGTTATCTCAATTGCGGTTGCACCTAAAGATAAAGGTGCAGCAGAAAAAATGGGTATAGCGATTGGTAAAATGGTTGCAGAAGATCCTTCATTCCGTGTTGAAACAGACGAAGACTCTGGTGAAACAATCCTTAAAGGGATGGGCGAGCTTCACCTTGATATCAAAATTGATATTATGAAACGTACTCATGGTGTTGACGTAGAAGTGGGTGCGCCACAGGTTGCTTACCGAGAAACGATTACTAAACGTGTTGAAGACTCCTACACGCATAAGAAACAATCCGGTGGTGCCGGTCAGTTTGCAAAAATTGATTACATTATTGAGCCGGGCGAACCTGGCAGTGGTTTTGAATTTGAATCGGTTGTAACAGGTGGTAACGTGCCACGTGAATTCTGGCCAGCAGTAGAAAAAGGCTTTAAAGCCAGCATGGAAAAAGGCGTTCTGGCCGGTTATCCGTGCCTTGATTTTAAAGTCACCCTGGTTGACGGTGGTTATCACCCGGTGGATTCATCGGCTGTTGCTTATGAACTGGCAGCGAAGGCAGCTTACCGTCAAACAATGAAAAATGCCGGCCCACAATTAATGGAACCGATTATGAAGGTTGACGT
>JALTLP010000156.1 GCA_027001895.1 Chromatiales bacterium
ATGCTTGAGGGGGGTGGCGCGTTGTATATCCCTAATGGTGCCACCTTGCATAATGGTTGGGGGCGGGGTGCATCCAACCATATAGTGGGAGAGGACTTAAAAGCTTTGCCCAATCGTTTAGTCGTTTCGTTTTTTTCCTATACCGAAAACAAGTTTTACAGTGGCGACTTTACCCTGCCGTATAAAAAAATACTGGCATTGTTTCAGGCTGGTCATTTTAGCCCCAATGCAAATGGTGAAATAGTAACCTATGGCAAAATTGTTGCGGGTTTTGCGCCGGGTGGGGCTGTCAGTGTCTGGTTAATCAGCTACGACCGTACCGTAGAAGTATTTTTTGGTTATGCAAAGGAAGAGCCAGGTAACTGGAAGTCAATTATTGATAACCCGGATATTACCCGAGAAGAATTTATACAACATGAAATTAATGCCACATTAACATCTGAGCAAATATCAGATATGAAAAAGAACGGTATCCCATTGGGTTTATGGGAACGTTACCATAAAGCGCGCTATGCCTGGCAGCCTGAGTTTACCGATATGCAACTTGAAGATAACATCGTATCCTATATTCATTACCGAAATGGTGAGCGTGATTTTATCGATTTAGATCCAAAAGAATTAGCACAGCATCCGAACCGGGCCGTACCTGACGAGGTTTACTTTGTCTGGGAGCGCCCCAATGCCAGGCCCCTCTTTTTAAATGTGTACTTTAGAAGTCACGCCTTGCTGGAAGCTTTTGAAAAACTGGCACCGTCCAATTTACCATTAACGTTACAGTTCTTTTTGACAAAGCGTGAAGCTGAAAATCAACATTTGAATGTAACTTTAAGGAATGAAAAAGAATCGATAGTTGTACCGTTTGAGCTTGAAGTTTACGATGTTCCTGAACCACCGCAGTAGTGCTGAATGCTTAAATCAGCTTTCACCCGAAACCAGTGCCCTTAAACTTGAAAAGTGCATCTGGCCTTTTTGTTTTTGTTCCTGTTTTGTCAGTTTGGAATTATCGCCCAGCCAGTGTAAATCATCTTTGGGTAGTTCATCTATAAAACGGCTGGGTTCACAGTCTACAATTTCACCATAGCGTTTACGTTGTTTGGCAAAGCTCATGGTCAGTGTTGTCTGTGCACGGGTTATACCGACATAAGCGAGTCGGCGTTCTTCTTCGATATTTTCTTCTTCTATGCTGGTGCGGTGGGGTAATAGTTCCTCTTCCATACCGACTAAAAACACATGTGGAAACTCCAGCCCTTTTGCTGCATGCAGAGTCATTAGGGAAACATTATCACCGATTTCATCATCGTCGTTGCGTTCGAGTGTGTCGATTAACGTTAGTTTGGTAATAATATCATGCAAGCTGGCTTCGGGATCTTTTGTGTGTAACTTGCTAACCCATTCAATCAGCTCGTTTACATTTTCTATTTTTCTTGCCGCAACCATTTCGTCCTTGGCAGTATCGTTAAGCCATTGCTCGTAATCTATGTCCTGTATAATACGTTTTAGTGCTGCAACGGGTGTGTCGTTTTCTGCGGTATGAGCAACATCGAGTATCCATTTTGCAAAGTCGTGCAGATTTTGCTGGGCGCGTTTTTTAAGACCGGTGGTAATGTTACTTTCAAAACATGCACTGAACAGGCTGTGATTATACTGTGAAGAAAAACGGTTAAGAGCTTCGAGAGTGCTCGGGCCAATTTCGCGGCGCGGCGTGTTGACGACACGTATAAAAGCATTATCATCATCGGTGTTGGCAACCAGTCGTAAATAAGAAAGCAAATCCTTAATTTCGGTATAAGAAAAGAACGAGTTGCCACCACTTAAATAATAAGGAATATTATTCTCGCGTAAGGCACGTTCAAATAAACGTGACTGGTGGTTGCCACGGTATAGCACAGCATAGTCCTTAAAGTTTGTACCATACTGAAATTTGTGGTGTAAAATTTCTGCAACAATTTGCTCGGCTTCAATGTCTTCGTTCGCACACGGCAGTATCCTGATATGTTCACCAAAGCCTAACTCACTCCAGAGTTTCTTTTCAAACACATGCGGATTATTTTGTATTAAGGTGTTGGCGGCTTTTAATATACAGCCGGTTGAACGGTAATTTTGTTCAAGCTTTATCACGTTAAGGTTTGGGTAATCGTTGCCAAGGCCCAGCAGGTTTTCCGGTTGAGCACCACGCCAGGCATAGATTGACTGGTCGTCATCACCAACAACAGTCAGGCCGCTTTTATCACCCACAATTAATTTAACCAGTTCATACTGGGTGTTATTGGTGTCCTGGTATTCGTCTACCAGCAGGTAACGGATTCTGCTTTGCCAGTAATTACGCGCTTCTTCGTTGCTGCGTAACAGAATAACCGGCAACATAATCAGGTCATTAAAATCAACCGCGTTATAGGTACGTAAGTGATGGTTGTACTGTTCATAAATTGCCGCGGCAATGGTTAATTGTTGGTCGCCATTGGCAAGCCGCTGGGCAGCTTCGGGTGTTATAAATGCGTTTTTCCAGCGGTCGATTTGATGGAGTGTCATCTCCGCCTGATTTTTCGGGTCGGAGAAGGTTTTACGCATTAATTCACGTACCAGACTGAGGCTATCGGTATTATCGTAGATTGAAAAGCCAGTTTTTAAGCCCAGCGCAGCCAGCGAGTGCTTGATAATGCTCAGTCCCAGAGTATGAAAAGTGGAAACACGCAAGCCCCGGGTTTGCTTGCGTGGCATCAGTGATGATACCCGCTGCTTCATTTCACGGGCAGACTTGTTAGTAAAGGTAACGGCGGCAATGGCATTGGCCGGATAGCCACATTGCTGAATCAACCAGGCAATTTTATAAGTGATAACGCGGGTTTTGCCACTCCCGGCACCGGCGAGAACCAGACAGGGTTTATCGATGCATTTAACGGCACTTCGTTGACTACTATTGAGTTGTTGCAGCATGTACGCTCAATCAGGTGTGGCAATTCGGTTAATGACAGCGACTAGTGTAATGGACTATTCAAAGTGGGTCGATATTGACATTAGTAAAACTTTGATAACGAACGGCAACAAGATGCTACAGGAAATTGCAGAAATGCCGCGTAGATGATATGTTTCGTCTATATATAAAGGAGTGGTTGCGTTATGGATAATGCATTCCCGGGGGTCGGGCTGGTTTACTGGATTATAAGGATGGGGAATTTTTAGAATGGGTTGTCGTTCCTGGGAGCAAAGATTTTTTATCGGTTTTGTACTGTTATTTGGCCTGTTGGTATTTTCAATATCAGCCCGTGCAGCAGTAATACATGACTACACACTGGACTGGTTTACTATCGAGTCTAAACACTTCCGCTGCCACTACCATACCGGTGGTGAACAACTGGCGCGTAAAAGCCTGGCCATTGCCGAACAGGTGCATAACGAACTCAGTTTAATGATGGACTGGGAACCTGCAGACAAGACTGATATTATTCTTACAGACGAATTCGATATATCGAATGGTTATGCAACGCCTTTCCCAACGAACCGCACGGGTATATTTTTATCCGGGCCGGACAGTGTTAACAGCATAGAAGATAATTCCGACTGGCTGGAAACGGTCATTAAACATGAATACCTGCATATTTTGCATCTGGATAAAGCCACCGGTGCGGCTTCGGTTATGCGTAATATATTCGGTCGGGCAGCCTATATTTTTCCATTTTTTACAGCCTTTCCGAATGCCTATCAACCGAGCTGGTTAGTCGAAGGCCTGGCCACTTACGTGGAAACAGACAAACAGCGTGGCGTGGGCCGTGGACAGAGCAGTTATTTTAATATGCTCATGCGCATGGAAGCCAAAGACGGTTTTAAAACTCTGCGCCATGTTAACGTTCCGCTGGTAACCGAATGGCCAATGAACACAACACGTTACCTGTACGGTGTACATTTTTTCCAGTTTATGGAAGAAAAATACGGTAAACAAAAAATTACTGAACTTGTTGACAGCTATTCCGACAACATCGTGCCGTGGCGAGTTAATTCCAATGCCTATTATACGGTTGGCAAAGATATGTGGGGTTTGTGGGACGAGTTTGAACTTTCCATGCAACACAAATTTAAACCACAGTGGCAGGCAGTAGAAAGTCGCGGCGAAGTAAAGGGAAAACGTTTAACAAATGAAGGTTACTTTACCGGCCCGTTACAGCTAAGTGCAGCCGGGGATATTTATTATATTGATTACAATGCCGATAGAAATATGGCATTAAAAGTTTTACGTGCAGACAAAGCCGGTGGCTACCAGCCAGCAGAAGTCCTAACCGATGTTTATTTTTCTGCACGTTTTGATTTGCATGAAAAAGCCGGCATTATTATGGCTCGGCCACAGCGTTGTCGAAACGCAGCTTTGTATTTTGATTTGTATCATATCGATCCTGCGACAGGTTCACAAACACGCTTAACTGAATGTGCGCGTTACCGAACGGTGACATGGAGCGCAGATGGTAAACAACTGGTTGCAGTTAAAAATGGCCTTGCAAAAAACGAACTGCATTTACTTGATGCCAAAGGAAACTATAAAGAAACACTCTGGAAGGGAAAATATGCTGAGGTGGTGGCCAGTGTTGACTGGTCGCCTGTTGATAATAAAATTGTTGCATCAGTTTTCAGACCAGAAACCGGCTGGAACCTGGAAAAATTTGATATTGCAACGAAACAATGGAGCTTTATTACTCAGGACGATGTCATTGAAACCAATCCATTGTATTCAGCCGATGGCAAATATATTTTATACAGTTCTGATAATGGTGGCATTTATAATATTCGACGTCGGAATATTGAAACAGGCGAAACCAAAAGTTTAACCGATCTGGTTGGCGGTGGTTTTTACCCGGTACAGGGTAAGGATGAAAACGAGCTGTATTATGTTGGTTATGATCATAAAGGCTATGATATTTATAAGCTGGCCATAAAAGAACAACGTGCAGTGCCTGCGGCAAACAAAAAAACAACGGCTGTTGCCAGTCCTGAACCTGCTGAAATAGAAGTATCAGAAGTCAAAGAATATTCACCATTTGAAAGTGTTTTACCACGCTGGTATCACCCGATACTTGCAATAACCGATGACTACTA
>JALTLP010000157.1 GCA_027001895.1 Chromatiales bacterium
TATCGGTTGAGGTTTGATTATTTTATGTATCAGTATATACAAAAAATGATTTAACCGGTATTTTCATACAGAGGGAACTAATATTTAATTTTTAAGTCCCTTTAAAACAATAACGAAAATTATAAGGCATAGATTATGACTTTAAATGAACTCCCCGATATAGTTATTACCGGTATTGAAATAATGTCGATACTGTTTATTTTTGTTGTTGGCCTGGTCATTCTGGTAATAGCGATTACCTATGTTATCGATGTTACCCAGAAAGAACATGCGATAAAGCGAAATTACCCTGTTATAGGCCGGTTTCGTTATTTTTTTGAACGTCTGGGTGAGTTTTTCCGGCAATATTTCTTTGCAATGGACAGGGAAGAGCTGCCATTTAACCGGGCGCAACGTAACTGGGTGTACCGTGCGGCAAAAGACAGGAGTCGTACCGTTGCATTTGGTTCTACCCGGGATATTCGTTCCCCTGGTACGGTGTTATTTGTTAATTGCCCGTTTCCAACACTGGAAGTGGATGCCGTTGAAGCAAGTGAAATAACGATTGGCCCTTATTGCAAACAACCCTACACCACAAATTCATTTTTTAATATATCAGCGATGAGCTTTGGCGCACTGTCTAAACCGGCAGTACTGGCATTATCCCGTGGGGCATACAAAGCGGGTTGCTGGATGAATACAGGTGAGGGCGGTTTATCACCGTATCATCTGGAAGGTGGCGCCGATCTTGTATTCCAGATAGGCACCGCAAAATACGGCGTTCGCGATATAACAGGCAAACTGGACGATACAAAATTAAAAGAAGTGGCTGCACATACACAGGTGAAGATGTTTGAAATTAAACTTTCTCAGGGAGCAAAGCCGGGTAAGGGTGGCATTTTACCAGCAGAAAAAGTAACGGAAGAAATTGCAAAAATTCGTGGAATAAAACAGGGTGAGGCATCGATCAGCCCAAATCGTCATACAGATATTGACTCTACCGAAGATCTACTGGATATGGTTTGTCGTATCAGGCGGGTAACCGGTAAACCGGTGGGTTTTAAAGCCGTGCTGGGTCTGAGTGGCTGGCTGGATACATTATTTGAATGTATAAAAAAGCGCGGCATAGAATGTGCGCCGGATTTTATTACCATTGACAGTGCCGATGGTGGCACGGGTGCTGCGCCAATGTCATTAATGGATGATGTCGGTATGCCATTAAGAGAAAGCCTGGCATTAGTTGTGAATAAACTCAAAGAGTTTGGTTTACGTGAGCGTATAAAAGTCATTGCCTCTGGCAAGCTGGTGACCCCAACTGAGGTTGCCTGGGCTCTTTGTGTTGGTGCGGATTTTGTAAACTCAGCCCGTGGCTTTATGTTTTCGCTTGGTTGTATACAGGCTTTACAATGTAATAAAAATACCTGCCCGACAGGTATCACCACCCATGACAAAAATTTACAAAAAGGTCTGGACCCGGACAGTAAGTCCGTTCGGGTTCAGCAATATGTTAATAACCTGGTCAAAGAGGTGGGTACGATTGCTCATTCCTGTGGGGTAAAAGAACCACATGGCTTGCAACGTTTTCATGCACGTATAGTGCTGGAAAATGGTCTGTCTGTCCCACTGGATGAGTTATACAGCAAAATAAAAGTCTAGGATTTTTTCTTTATAAACTTCAGTGCTATACAGGCTTCCTGGGTGAAGTGTTTAAAGCTTTCAAAACTTTCACTGTCCAGTGGTCTGTTACTGGGTTGACGGTCGGCATAAAACAGGCCGATAGTTTTTTCTTCAACCGCGATAGGTGAAATAAAGAATGGTTTTTTAGCAAGTGCGGTTTCAAGTTCTGTTGTAACAAGTTGCTGACCTTCGGTATCATCTTTTACCCAGTAACTGCGGTTATAGATCAATATTTGTTGTATCAGGTTGGGCTTGTCCATGTTTATTCTGAAATTAAACTGCTGTTGTAAATCCTGACTGTCGATACCAAGGGCAACTTTTGCATTTGCCTCGCGCTTGTCCGGGCTGATAAAAATCAGTACAGCACGATCCATCCCAATGCCCCGGTAAATACCTTCAAGCACCATGGTTAACACATTGCTTAAAGCAGGTTTGTTGTTTAGCACACTTGATAGCTCACGCAAAATGGATAACTGCAACATATGGTCAGGCACTAAATACTGGCTTTGTTCTTCAAGTTCTTCTGGAATGGTATTATTGATATCCTTCTTTTTAAAGTTTGGAATATATTCTGCCGCAGCACTGGCACCAAATTCTTTTGTAATATGTATGGCAGTTTCAACATTCAGGTAAACAAACTGGGTGGTATCTTCAATGCTCATATTAATATGTTTTGACAGTTTGTTGATTTCCCTGTCTGTTTCGGGGGACTTCCAGCCATGCTCGGCAGCAAAGGCTATCGCATTACCATGTAATATATGTTGGCAGCGTTTATTGCTATTGCCTCTGTCATGCAAGGTGTCATGTAATAAATCGCTCAAGTGCCAGTCTTCGGTAAGTTTTTCGCTGAGCTGTTTAAAAGTAAAGCCAAGCAAATCCATTTGCATTTTTTCATATTGTTCGTCAGATGAAAGTAAGCGGCTGTTTATCAGTTTTTCACTTACCTGGCTGTCTATACAACAAAAGGTCAGCTCGCCAATATTATAAAGCAGAGCGGCGATAAAAATTTCTTCGGGTGATTCGTCGTTGCATTGTTCTGCAATTGATTTTGCCTGAACGGCGGCATGGAAAGTCCGTGCCATCAGTTTCATTACGTGTGTTTCCTTGTTGCCGATTAACAAGGTATCAATAATTGCCAGTGAAATACTGATGTCTCTGACCAGGTTAAATCCAAGCAACATAACCGCATGGGTAATGGTATTAACCGGCGTGTTTGACGGGTTATAAATATAGCTATTGGATATGCGCAGAATTCTTGCTGTCAGGTTGACGTCTTTTAATATTGCACTGGCAAGTTCACTGCTGGAACTGTCTTCACGTGATGTTATCGTGGTAATGGCTATCAGCGAATATTTGAATATAGGCAGTTCGCGCTGGCTTAAATGGTTTACCCACTTTTCAAGTCTGGTTTCGCTCATTGTCCGATGTATTCCTGTGTGCTTAACAGCGTTTTATGCTGGTTGTAGTACAGGTATTATCGGTCATCGGTCTGAAAGTTTTAGCTGTAATCATTGTCTGAATGCCGGATAAATTTAAGGGCAATGCAGGTTTCAGCTTAAAGCTCTTGCATCGTAAACTGCTCGCTTGTTGGGTGTTGGTTTGTGCAAAAAAGGATGTTTTACTACATATAGCTGTTTTCTATAATCATGCGGGTAAAGTCGGGGCGTAAATAAAAACCCAGTGGCAGGGTCTGGCAAAGGTTGCCCTGTTCGTCGTAGGCATCTGTGAGCGTTTTAGAATTTGCTGCCTTGGGACGAACCTGTAAATATTGACCGTGGTGGGCGCTGAGTTGTTGCTGTTCTCCCATGCAGAGTTTTTCCATTATTTCTTCCCAGTCACTGCGTAATTGTCGGGTCTGTTGTTCGGAGGGTTGCCACAAAATCGCATTGCCCAGTCTGCGCTGCGGGTAGTCAATGGTTTTGCTGGCCTCATACGGCAGCCATAATACGTGTTGCAGTTTCCTGTTAACCCAGGCCGTTTCCCAGCGTTGCTGGTTTAAGTCCAGTAGCTGGATATGACAAACATAGGTCGATTCCTGCGGTAACCCCCTGGCGTTGAGTGGCAGGGTTTTAAGTTCTATACCAAGTTTCTGAAAATCGGGCTCCGCTTTTGAGCCGGCCGTTGCCCCAAGGTATTTTTCAACCTGTTGACCCACCCAGCCTTTACCGTGAACGGCTGATGCGGGCAGGCTGGTTTGAGTTTGCCGGGCCAGCTCTTTAAGGCTCATACCGGCAAGATGACGGCTTTTTTCGGTTAATTCTGCTATGGAAACGGGTTCTGTCGGGCAGGGCGGGGTCATAGTGTGATATCTATCGCGGTTTATTTTGAATTAATTCGATTATTATGCGCTATCGTTGAGAGTAAATGTAGTGTCAGGGAAACGTAATATTTAACACAATCACCTTGCGGGATTATTGAAATGGATTCATTCTTCTCAGATTTTGACTTTAGCCACCTTGTTCTGGCACTTATCTTGTTTATTGCAACTCTGGTCGTTATTTTTACTTTGCTGTTGCGTGGCAGCAAACAGCGCCGGATGGCCTTTATGGACAGACGGCGTAATCATGAAAAGTTAAATTTTCCTTTTTATGATAGTGACAAATTGCTAGTAACAGAAGAGCGCCGTTCCGAGACTGATCGTCGTAAAGCCCGCTCTATCCGGGTGGCAAATAAAACAAATAAAAAAGCGGCCGTTTAGGCTTTTATTTTTCGCGTTGCCAGTGGCCCGATTTGCCGCCTTTTTTTTCTAGCAGGCGTACCTGTTCAATAACCATACCCCGATCCACGGCTTTGCACATATCATAAATGGTTAACAATGCTATCTGGGTTGCCGTTAAGGCTTCCATTTCCACGCCTGTCTGGCCGTTGCAGGCTACCCGCGAACGGCAGTAAACTCGTGAATTATTCTCGTCAATTTCAAAATCAACCGTTACCCGGGTAAGCATTAATGGGTGGCACAAGGGGATAAGATCGGCGGTTTTTTTGGCAGCCATAATACCGGCAATACGGGCAATACCCAGTACATCTCCTTTTTTATGTTCGCCCCTGATAATAAGGTCCAGGGTTGGCTTTTGCATACTAATCCAGCCTTCGGTGACGGCTTCACGGGAGGTCACTGATTTTTCGCCAACATCAACGATATGTGCTTCACCATTGGCGCTAAAGTGGGTTAGTTTAGTCATCAGGTTTTGCTTTCCATGGTTTTATCCCCTTTGGATATATCAAAAGCGTGATAGGATCGTATACTACTATATATTGTGAATATTACTAATTTTCTACCCGCTTAACAGGAGACATGATGTCAGTCACTGTAAAATTCTTTGCCCGACTAAGAGAGCAATATCAGCTTGACGAATTACAGATTGAAGCGGCAAATGGCATGACTGCCATGCAGGTATGGCAACAGGCCACCGGAGAACAACGG
>JALTLP010000158.1 GCA_027001895.1 Chromatiales bacterium
ACCGTTTTAAAATGGTTTTCCAGCCGGTCGTTGACCCGCGTACCAGTAAAGTATTGTTACATGAAACTCTGTTACGGATTATTGATACCGATAACACTATTCGACCGTATTCCGGTTTTATTGACACGGCAGAAAAATTTTCTTTAATGCCTAAAATAGACCGTTGGGTAATAGAATCAACACTGCACAATATAAAATACCTGTCTAGCATACATGGCGAACTGATTATTTCGATGAATTTATCGGCTTCCTCTATTGGTGACCCGGATTTATTAAAAGACATTAAGCACCTTATTCTGTCTTCAGGGATAAACCCGTCTCAGCTTGTATTTGAAATAACAGAATCATCTGCCGTTTCACAAATTGAAAGTGCCAGGAACTTTATAAAAGAGTTAAAGGAAATAGGTTGTCAGTTTGCACTGGACGATTTTGGCACCGGCTTCAGTTCTTTTGCCTACCTGAAGTATTTGCCAGTGGACTATCTGAAGATAGACGGCACCTTTGTAAGGGATATTATTAATGATAAAGTCGACCAGGCAATGGTGAAGTCTATCCATCACATTGCCCGGTCGTTAAATATAAAAACAATAGCTGAATATGTTGAAAACGAAGCAACCCAGAAGCTGCTGTCAGCGATGGGAATTGATTATATCCAGGGTAACCACGTTGGTGCAGCTTCTACCGAATTAATTAACCTTACGTAGTGTTTTTTTCCAGTCTGGGTTGGGCGGGTCTTTATATAGTAGCTGGTATTGTCCTACTTCGTTTTCATACCAGCCCGAAGTATGTTCGAGTGGTTCGACACTAAATCCCCACCAACTTCCATCCGCATCCTGGGCAACCCAGTTAACCCAGCGCGGGTAATTAATATCATTCAGCTCCGGCATTGGTTTGTTTATGAAGAAAAAGAGTAGGTTCAACCCGGGTATTATTCAGGTTTACACTCCAGTGTAAATGCGGCCCGGTTACCCGGCCAGTCATACCCACCTTACCGATAATATCTCCCTGTTTAACTTTTTGGCCGGCCTTTACGTTAATCTTGCTCATATGACAGTACATGGTTATTAAACCCTGACCATGGTCGATAAATACCGAGTTGCCATTAAAAAAATAATCACCGGTATTAGCAATAACACCATCTGCCGGCGCATGAATGGCCGTACCCTCACTCGCGGCAATATCCAGGCCGCTATGTGGACGGCGTGGTTGCTTGTTAAAAAAACGTCGTAAGCCAAAAGGACTGCTAAAAGGGCCATCAACTGGCAGGGTAAATTCGGTACTGACTTCGGCAACAGCCCGCCATTTTTTAAAGACCGAACCTATAATTTTTTTCTCTTTAATAATGCGTTTTATATCTTTGGCGTAAGGGTTTACTTTACGCTTGTTTTTTATAGTAAGGTACTGGGTCTGGTATTTCTTGCTTTTAACAGTAAATGAATATTTTTTTATTTTATTTGCAGCATGTAACGCTACAAAATATTTGCCGGCTTTAGTTGCTAACGGAATACCGACAATTGCAAACCAGTTATTATTCTTAACCTTTACCATGACCCTTTTTTTATTAAAGGTAACCTTTGGAAGCGACTGGCTGGATGGAATGCCAAGATTAATAATTGCAATACCACCAGGCACCGAGTTGTTTAAGGGTAAAGCATCTGCAAGACTTGTCGCACAGTTAAAAAATAACAGGCTAAACAAAAAATAACGTAACTTTTTTATACTATGCATTTATTTTTTCAGACCTGTTTTTGTAACCGTTGATATAAAGCTGCCCGTGGCCAGTCTTGTTTTAACCTGAACACCTGCTTTTATTTGTCGTATATCTTTAATAATAGTATCTGTATCGGCCAGTGTCACATAGGCGTAACCACGGTTTAAAATTGATAATGGACTCATTGCTTCGAGCCGGGAAGTATTACGTATAAAACGCTGTTTAAACTGACTTAAGCTGTTTTGCTGAACGCTTGCAAGTCGTTGCAATAATTGTATGGTTTTGTCCTGTTTTATATGAATCCGGTGAACCGGGTTTAGTAAACCAAGTCGGGATGTTAACTGGCTGGTAGCAAGTTTGAATGCAGCAATTTTTGAACTGACAGAACTGTTTAATCGATAGCTTATTTCATCAAGCCTTTGGCTTGTTTGTTCAATATATTGTTGGGGATGGACAATGCTTTTCGCCAGTCGTTTTAGGTTTTCATCTGCAATAGTAATCTGTGTGTTCACAGCCTGTATTAGCCTTGCCTGCAAGCTGTTAAGTTGTTTTACATAATGTGTTGCATCCGGGCTGACAAGTTCAGCGGCGGCCGTTGGTGTGGCAGCACGCACGTCTGCAACAAAGTCGGCAATGGTAAAATCAACATCGTGACCCACTGCCGATATAACAGGTAACGGGCTATTAAAAATAGCACGCGCAACCACTTCTTCATTAAATGACCATAGATCTTCGAGTGAACCACCGCCACGTGTTACAAGTAAAACATCACACTCGTTTCTTTTATTTGCAAGTGCTATGGTCTCTGCAATTTCTTTTGCTGCGGGTTTACCTTGTACACTGGTTGGGTAGATAATAACGTTCAGGTTTGCAAAGCGTCTCTTAATGGTTGTGAGTACATCATGTATCGCTGCACCACTCGGAGAAGTAATGACCCCCACTGTTTTTGCAAATGCCGGTAAAGGTTTTTTATGTTCACTTGCAAACAGGCCTTCTGCATTTAGTTTATTTTTTAACTGTTCGAACTGTAAACGCAAAGCACCTTCACCGGCTTCTTCCATATGTTCAATTACAAGCTGGAACTCGCCACGTGGTTCATATAAACCTATTTTGGCACGTACCAAAACCTGTATACCATTGCGAGGTGAAAAACGGAGCAAGCGGTTACGGGTGCGAAACATTGCGCAGCGTACCTGAGCATGTGAATCTTTTAGTGAAAAGTACCAATGCCCTGATGCAGGGCAGGCAAGATTAGACAGTTCACCTTCAAGCCAGACAAGTTGAAATGCTGAACCAAGCACGCTACGTACTTCGCTGTTCAGGCGGCTTACGCTATAAATATCTCGTAGTGGGGCATTGTCTGTCATCGTGTTTTATTATATTCGTAATGTGATCATTATAAAATGATTAAGCTAACGTTTTACACAGGCAAAAAAAAGCCGGGTAGGTAACCCGGCTTTTTCGTAACAGTCAGTGTTTTTAGTTCATGCGTGGACCTGTAGCATGTTTTTGTTCCTGGTACTGTTGTAAAGCCATTGTGCTTTGTTGCTTTGCTTTATTCGCAAGCTTAACCGCTTTGTCATAGTCTTTGGCTTTAAGCGCTTTTTTAGCTTTTTTGATAAGTTTTTTAGTATCACGCCATTCATAGAAATGTTTAGCCGCACGTTTTGTCTGGTGTTCTGCTGCTGCAATGGCACCTTTAGCATCGTTTGCAGTATGTTTAGGGCCTGAACCGGCACATGCAGTCAGTGTTAAAGCAATGGCTGCTGTTAAGATGATCATTAACTTTCTCATTATTTCCTCCAAAGTCGTCGAAATTCTATAATTGTTGTTTTACTAATTTTTTATTTACTTTTCAATACATTAACAATTGGTTATATAGTTTGAAAAGCTATAAATTCGGGGGTGGTGAACCCGGACTTGTTTTGATTATGCGTGGTTAGCTGGACAATGGCAATAGTTGATTGCGTAATCTTTTAAGATTATTCATTTAATACGTATTTAGGCGCTTACCTATATTGGCTAAGAGGGAGAAATTCTTTATAATTCACGGTTTTACCCAGCCTTAGGAATCCCACTTATGCTGCGAATAGCTGAAGATGCCCTCACTTTTGATGATGTTTTACTCTTACCGGCGTACTCGAATGTTTTACCGCGTGACGTCTCCCTTAAAACCCAGCTAACACAGTCGATTTCCTTAAATATACCGCTATTAGCGGCAGCAATGGATACGGTAACCGAAGCACGTCTGGCCATTGCCATTGCCCAGGAAGGCGGTATTGGCATTGTGCACAAGAATATGACCGCCGAACAGCAGGCCAAAGAAATTCGCAAGGTTAAAAAGTTTGAAAGTGGCGTGATAAAAGATCCCATTACGGTATCGCCTTCGACGACTATTAGAGATGTCTTATCTTTAACCCAGGAAAAGAACATATCCGGTGTGCCGGTGGTGGATGGCGAGGATCTAGTGGGCATTGTGACCAGCCGCGACTTGCGTTTTGATACAGGCTATGACGATCCTGTACGCAACATAATGACACGAAAAGAAAACCTCGTCACCGTTAAAGAAGGCGCGAGTAAGGAAGAAATTCAGGGATTGTTGCACAAGCACCGTATTGAAAAAGTGCTGGTGGTCAATGACGACTTTAAACTGCGCGGCCTGATAACTGTAAAAGACATCCAGAAAGCCACAGAAAATCCCAATGCCTGCAAAGATTCACAGGCACAGCTACGCGTCGGTGCAGCCGTGGGTGTGGGTGAGGGTACAGATGAACGGGTCGAAGGGCTGGTTAAAGCCGGGGTAGACGTTATTGTAGTGGATACCGCACATGGTCATTCTCAGGGTGTACTCGACAGGGTGCAGTGGGTTAAAAAGCACTTCCCGGACGTACAGGTTATTGGCGGTAATATCGCAACTGCCGATGCAGCGCTGGCGCTGGCCAGGGCCGGTGCAGACGCAGTGAAAGTGGGCATTGGCCCAGGCTCTATTTGCACCACCCGAATCGTATCGGGCGTGGGCGTGCCTCAAATATCAGCCATTGCTAATGTTGCAGAGGCTTTAAAATCAAAAGGGATTCCGTTAATTGCCGATGGTGGTATTCGTTATTCTGGCGATATATGTAAGGCACTCGTTGCGGGTGGCCATGCTGTTATGTTGGGCAGTATGTTTGCCGGTACCGAAGAAGCGCCGGGTGAAGTTGAATTGTTTCAGGGGCGCTCTTATAAGTCTTACCGGGGCATGGGTTCGTTGGGGGCAATGACACAGCAGTCCGGTTCCAGTGACCGTTATTTTCAGGAAGGCAGTGAAGCCGAAAAACTGGTGCCTGAAGGTATCGAAGGCCGTGTTC